>NZ_CP097764.1:600000-783921 GCF_023585685.1 Blochmannia endosymbiont of Camponotus sp. C-003 | reverse complement strand
GAAAAAAATACGCATTGCCAAATGGATATTATTAATCAGTTTTACGATATTATTCGCTAGATTAATCTACGCCTCTATAAACGCATGGCATTACCACAAAGACTGCTGTAATAAAGATACCGTCACTCCTACCTCTACTAACTATTATATATTTTAATAAACACATAATAATTATACGTAGTACTGCATAGTATTTACAATAATTTCGTATATACGAAGCCCACCGCTCATAAATTAATTTTATTTAATTATTACATGATTAAACACTTTCCTATCAGCTGCACACAACGTTAAATAGACAAACATAAAATATACGAAATATGATGCGAAACATAAACATCAAAAACGTATTTTTATATATTCATATAATTTTTTTTAAATTCATATTCTTATTATGTGTAATAAGAATATGATTATGAAAATTTCAATAAACTATATCGTCTATTGTAAAGATAAGCGTTGTGTTAAAATAAAATCAATAACAGATTGTACACCATGACCTGTTTTTAAATTAGTAAAAGACCACGGTAAACCTTTACGCATAAGATTTGTATCACGATTCATGATTTCCAACGATGCTCCCACATATTCAGCTAAATCAATTTTATTAATTATTAAAAAATCAGAACGTGTAATACCTGGCCCTCCTTTTCGGGGTATTTTATCACCTGCAGCTACATCAATAACATATAAATTTAAATCTGACAATTCTGGACTAAAAGTAGCACTTAGATTATCTCCACCACTTTCAATAAAGATAATATCTAAATTATCAAATTTCAATATCAATTTTTCTATAGCTAATAAATTCATAGAAGCGTCTTCACGAATAGCAGTATGTGGGCACCCTCCAGTTTCTACTCCAACAATACGATCAGAAGGCAAAGCATTTGCATCTATCAAAATACGCTGATCTTCTTTAGTGTAAATATCGTTGGTCACCACCCCTAATTGATAACTATCTTTCATTCTTTTACATAACACTTCAAGTAACGCAGTTTTTCCTGATCCTACTGGACCACCTACACCTATACGCAATGGTTGCTTCTTATATTGATTTAATAACAAAATATACTCTCCTCAATTTTAAATTGATTATTGCATAATATTATTTATTTATAAACACATATATTTTGTTAAAATCAAAACATTTTAGGAACGAAATAATCGTGAGTATTGTGTCTCATGACAAGAGGATGCTATAGATTGCAGCGGGAAGCTATCGCCTAATTCATGATCTCTTATATTATTAGCTTTCTTCCAGGCATTCGGAAGACGCTCTATCAAAGATCTTAATAATCTCTGAGCAGTTGTTTGCCCAAAAGGCACTAATTTTAGTCCTGTCATTGTAGAAGATTCCAGTACATTATAAGCATACCCTAATGCTAGATTTTCTAAAGGAATACCCCACGTACACCCTAACCATGCAATGGATGCTAAACCACTATGTTCTAAAGCTGATAACCAAACCTTATTATCAGTAAGTGGATACCATTGCAATATTAATTTTGAAAGTGCTTTGCCGCGTTGTTGTTCTTCTAATCTAAGCTCATGAGTATCTCGAAATGATAATATTTTTAATGAACATTGAAAAAAACTCATTCCATCTTTAATTTGGGTATAATAATAACAACGTTTAAGCATAGGCCATTCTAAATAGATTAATGGCCCAACAACCCATTGTTCTTGCCAATCAAAAAAAGTTTCTACTGAATTAACCCAATTACATTCTACCGCCCATTCTAACCCTCGTGAATAAGAAAATCCTCCTAGAGGAAAATTAGAACTAACCAATTGCATCAAAGACAATAATGGATTAATATCATGACCAGAAGACATGTATAATAATTCAACAATATTTATTTCGTTATATATAATAAATTTGGTTACTATATTTCTTGACGGATTATACATCAGTAATATGCTGTATAATACATCTTATTAATAATCTGATGCATCCATAAATATGATTTTTCTTTCTCCTGCCTCCCCTATAACGTCACTTCAACAACATCCATTCGTGGGGATCTATAGCTATTTCCTAACGACGCTACATAATATAGTTAAATTACCACGCATCATAACCCATGCATACAATTTACATGATCATCAAATATTACAAAAAAACAAACCTAATAATTTTGTTACTAGCTCCGCTCCAACCAAATATAATCGTCAAACATCTCATTGCCAGACAAAATCTGTATTATTATATAGATCACATATACGCTATTATTCCATAATATTAAAACAAAAAATAACGTTGTGACATTGGTAATACAGATGCAGGTTCACAAGTTAATAACTCTCCATTAGCATGCACTTGATAAGTCTGAGAATCTACTTCAATAACTGGTTGCCAAGAATTATTAATCATATGTTTTTTTTGAATATCTCTACAATTACGAGCTTCTCCAATCAAACTAACCAACCCTAAATAATCTGCTAATTTTGAAGTATAAGCAATTTGAGATACAAAAGTCATCCGTGTAGCTTGTTTTGATTTACCACGTGCTCCAAACATTAATCGATAATGTACTGGCTGAGAAATAGGTATAGAAGCATTAGGATCTCCCATAGCAGAATAAACAATCATACCACCTTTAATTATCAAATCTGGTTTAACTCCAAAAAAAACAGGAGACCATAGTACTAAATCTGCTAACTTTCCTATTTCAATCGAACCAACTTCATGAGAAATTCCATGAGTAATTGCTGGGTTAATTGTATATTTAGCAATATACCGTTTTATGCGAATGTTATCATCATATTTAGTAGCATCACCTAGTAATGAACCTCTCTGCAGCTTCATCTTATGCGCTGTCTGCCAAGTACGTAAAATAACTTCTCCGACTCGCCCCATAGCTTGAGAATCAGAAGAAATCATAGACAAAGCTCCAAGATCATGCAATATATCTTCAGCTGCAATTGTCTCCCTTCGAATTCTAGACTCTGAAAATGCCATATCTTCAGGAAGATTAGGGTTAAGATTGTGACAAACCATCATCATATCTAAATGCTCATCTATTGTGTTAACAGTATAAGGCATAGTAGGATTGGTAGATGATGGTAACACATTATCAAATCCACACATACGTATAATATCCGGAGAATGTCCGCCACCTGCTCCCTCAGTGTGATAAGCATGTACAGTCCTACCCTTGATTGCAGACAAGGTATCTTCAACAAATCCTGATTCATTTAAAGTATCAGTATGAATAGATACCTGGATATCGAAACGATCAGCCACACCTAAACAACAATCGATAGCAGCAGGAGTTGCACCCCAATCTTCATGCACCTTTAAACCAATCGCCCCTGCAGTTATTTGTTCTTCTAAAGCGTCAGGTAAAGAAGCGCTACCTTTACCGGTAAACCCAATATTAATAGGTAAGGTATCAGCCATTCGTAACATATGAGATATAAACCAAGGACCTGGAGTACAAGTAGTCGCATTACTTCCTGTTGATGGTCCAGTTCCACCTCCAATAAATGTAGTAATTCCAGAACATAGCGCTTCTTCTACTTGTTGAGGACAAATAAAATGAATATGAGCATCAATTCCTCCAGCTGTAACAATCTTTCCTTCCGCTGATATTACCTCCGTTCCAGGTCCAATAAATATCGTAACACCTGGCTGTATATCCGGATTCCCTGATTTTCCAATACCTGATATACGTCCATTATTAATACCAATATCTGCTTTTATTATTCCCCAATAATCAACAATTACTGCATTGGTTAATACTAAATCAACACAATCCTTACTACTCATCTGTCCTTGACCCATACCATCTCGTATAACTTTTCCTCCTCCAAACTTCACTTCTTCCCCGTATACAGTAAAATCTTTTTCTATTCGTATCCACAATTCAGTATCTGCTAATCGTATAGAATCACCGACAGTTGGTCCAAATAGAGAGGCATAATCGTATCTAGATACTAGCATAATTAATCTAACTTTCCCATAATAGCTTTACGAAATCCATAAATTTTGCACGCACCTGCATATTTTACAAGTTCTACAGTTCTAGATTGACCTGGTTCAAAACGTACCGCTGTTCCTGATGGAATATTTAAACGAAATCCACGAGCGACAACCCGATTAAAATTTAAGGCAGCATTTACCTCATAAAAATGAAAATGAGAACCAATCTGTATAGGCCTATCTCCATTATTTATAACAGTTACTAACACTTTTTGTCTGCCAACATTCAATTCTATATTTCCGTGTAAAATATAGAATTCACCCGGGATCATAATATTGTTGGTATCCCATCTATTATTAAATTATTGGGTCATGTATTGTTACTAATTTAGTGCCATCAGTAAAAGTAGCTTCTACTTGTACATTGCTAATCATTTCAGGTACTCCTATCATAACATCATTTCTAGTTAATACGTTTTTACCTATATCCATCAATTCAGCAACATTTTTCCCATCACGAGCACCCTCCAAAATTACAGCACTAATTAATGCTATTGACTCTGGATAGTTTAATTTTAACCCTCGATTTCGACGTCTTTCTGCTAACAATGCTGCTGTAAACAACAATAATTTATCTTTTTCACGAGGTAATAACTTCATAGTTTTTCCTGAATTATGTAAACCAAATACGAGGGAGTACAGCTTTTTGACCCATTATAAAAGGACGTATAACACACCAAATACGACATAGCGTTTGTTTTAAACACTGGTTATCATTACTTAATAGTCGCACTACAAGAATATCATCTAATAACGTGGCTCCTCCAACTTGGTGATGGTTATCTGATGTTATTAAATTACGTACCTCGTTTAATATTTTTTCATCCGATGGGATGGCGAAAAGTAAAGCACTGATTCGGAACCCCCCTAACTTCATAACACAATTTAATTTATTAATCCTCAAACGTTCTCGTAATCCAATAGAATCAGATAAAAAAATATTTAAACAAACATCTACGTCTTCTGGAAAATTAGCAGTGCCTAATGATACATTTCCAAAGCATAGCATGTCAAATGATATAATTCTAGATCCTTGTTCTAAAATAAAAGTAGTATCTATTTTTGCTTTAGATTGAGGAAAAAAAATACTGCCTTGAGGAATCCACTCCAAAGCAGTATTACGCTCTAATCTAAATGTATATTTCTGTGTCACATACACACTATTACTACGATAAAATTTAGTAGCACCAGGCGTCGTTAATAATGCTCTACTATCTGATTCTAACTTAACATCTAGTATCAACTTGTCTCCTCCAACTAAGCCACCAGGAGGATGTAGCAAATACACATGCGGAGTATTATCATTTTTCGAATAAAAACTTCTTTTTACATAAAATGGACCAACATGCTTACATTTAGTCAGCACACTACGTCCGTCCCGTAAAGCAAAATTTAATCTTAATTCTCCTAACCAACCATCAATCAATTTTTGATATAATTTGTCACTCATTTAAATAAAAATGAAATATTTTTCAAAATTAAAACAATCAATCTAATACAAACACTTTTAAAGAACAATGATTACATCAACTGTTATTAAATACTGAGAAATGATTATCGCATATTCATATACTGTACATATGATTCGCATAAAAAAAGTCCTTAAAATAAAACGCATTGAGTTTGAGCAGACCTTCCTTTATTATATACAATTTTTGTACTGGCGACACATGTGCGATGGATCAATTTTATAATGCTCTTAACATATTTTAAATGACATACTACACAAAACAACAAAATTAACAAAATGTGTAACCTATTCAGTTATTCCCATTCAATAGTAGCCGGAGGTTTAGACGAAATATCATATACTACACGAGACACTTCCTCAACTTCATTGACGATACGATTAGATACCTTATTTAAAAAATCATAAGGTAAACAAACCCAACGTGCTGTCATAAAATCTACAGTTTCCACAGCACGAAGAGCAATTACCCATTTATACTTACGTTGATCACCCTGTATTCCTACTGAATGTGTCGGTAAAAACACCGCAAAGGCCTGACTAATTTTAGGATATAAATTTTCATGCTTCAGTTCTTCAACAAAAATGATATCTACTTTACGTAAAATATCACAATATTCTTTTTTTACTTCACCCAATATCCTAATAGCTAATCCAGGCCCTGGAAACGGGTAACGATAAACTAAATCCACAGGTATCCCTAAATCTAATCCAATACTACGAACTTCATCTTTAAATAAATTTCTTATAGGCTCTAGTAGTTGAACATTCTTAATTTCATAAAAACCACCCACATTGTGATGCGATTTAATTACATTTTTAAAAGAAGATAGGGATACACCAGATTCAATAACATCTGAATATATAGTACCTTGAGCTAACCATTTTATAGCTACTAAATTACGAATTTGTTCTTCAAAAACTTCTGTAAAAACTTTACCAATTATTTTTCTTTTTTTCTCTGGATCACTAACTCCAATTAAAGCATTGAAAAATTGCTGTTCTTTCGACAGATAAATAATATTTAAATTGCAATTTTCATTACAAAAATTCTTCACTCGATCAAATTCATAATTTAACAATAAACCATTATCAATAAAGATGCAGATACATTGATGCCCAATTGCACGTTGTAACAATAACGCTGTAACAAGAGAATCGATTCCACCTGAAAATCCAAGAACTACTCTATCATTACCTACTTTTGCACGAGTATTCATAACAATATCATCAATAATGTTAGGTACCTTCCAAGAAGGTTGACAGCGACAAATACACATAATAAAACGTTCTAAAATACTTTTTCCTTTTCTAGTATGAGTAACTTCCGGATGAAATTGAACACCATAAAAATGACGGGCTTCATTAGCCATAATTGCAACTTGTCGATACTTATTAACACCAATAATTGTAAAATCCTTAGGAACAGTAGTAACAACATCCCCGTGACTCATCCACACATCAAGCGCTAAACGTCCCGTAACATCATCAACATAGTCATAAATATCATTTATTATAACGCTTTTAGAAAGAATTGTTATTTGAGTACAACCAAATTCACGCTGTGCAATGACACGTTGTACTTGCCCGCCTAATTGAAACGACACAATTTGCATACCATAACAAATTCCAAATATAGGTATACCTAACTGAAACACAAATTCAGGAATATGCGGAGGATAGTTATCGATAACACTGTGAGGACCTCCAGACAGAACAATACCACTAGGATTAAATGAACATATTCGAGATTTACTAATATTCCAAGAGCAAAATTCAGAATATACTCCCAATTCACGAATTCTTCTCAACAACAACTGAGTGTATTGAGATCCAAAATCTATTACTAAAATACGATGTTTGTTATATTTCACATTATAGTTTATTCTATTATGTACATTAATTATTTCATCAATCAGTCGCACGTTAAGTATTAACAACCAATAATATTTACCACACTAAACGCACAAGAAAACAAAATAGTAGCATAACAACAACACTTATTCACACATAAATTTAATTAATTACCAATTATCGCAAGCGATAATTCGGCGATTCCTTTGTTATCATCACATCGTGCACATGACTTTCCTGAATACCCGAATAGCTAACACGAACAAACCTAGCTTGCATCCTCAAATCATTAATAGTTACACAGCCTGTCAAGCCCATACAAGAACGCAAACCACCCATCAATTGATGTATAATCGTCTCTAACTTCCCTCTATAAGGAACACGTCCTTCTATACCTTCTGGAACCAATTTATGAGTAGCAACAGAATCCTGTTGTTGAAAATATCGATCAGAAGAACCTTGAGACATAGCCCCTAAAGAACCCATACCTCTGTAAGTCTTAAAAGATCTACCTTGATAAAATTCTATATCTCCTGGAGAGTCCTCTGTACCTGCTAGTAACGAACCAATCATTACACAATGCGCTCCAGCCGCTATTGCTTTAGCGATATCTCCAGAAAAACGAATACCACCATCTGCAATAATTGGAATATTTGTATTTTTTAATGCTTCCGCTACATCAGAAATAGCTGTGATTTGAGGAATGCCTACACCAGTAACAATACGAGTTGTACAAATAGAGCCAGGTCCAACACCAACTTTCACTGCACTAGCACCAGATTCGACCAATTCTAACGCACCTTCTTGCGTGACAACATTGCCCCCTACAATAGATAAATTAGGGTACATATTTCTAACCGTTTTAATACAATTTAAAACTTTTTCCGAATGCCCATGAGAAGAATCAACGAGTAACACGTCTAAACCCGCATCAACCAATCCTTCAACACGTTCTTTATAATCTTCTCCTACCCCTATAGCAGCTCCAACACATAATCTTCCGTAATCATCTTTACACGCATACGGTTTACGTTCTGCCTTTTCAAAGTCTTTTGCAGTGATCATACCTTTAAGACGAAATAAAGAGTCAACCAACAATATTTTTTCTACTCTTTTATCGTGCATTTTGTCTAATACTATCCCCCTGTTTTCTTTTTCTAATACTGTAACCAAACGTTCTTTAGGAGTCATGACAGAAAAAACAAAATTTGATAAATCACTAACAAACCTAACATCGCGACTTGTAACAATTCCAACTAGCTCATTCGTACCTACCACCACAACTGGATAGCCAGCAAATCCATTACGAGAGGTCAACTCTTGCAATTGCAGTAGCGTCATATCAGGAGTAACACATTGAGGATTTGTTACTATTCCGCTTTCATAACGTTTTACCCGACGTACTTCGTTAATTTGTTGATCTAAAGACATATTCTTATGAATAAAGCCCACACCACCTTCCTGAGCTAAAGCAATAGCTAAATTTGATTCAGTCACTGTATCCATCGCCGACGATACAACAGGAATATTCAAAGAAATAGAATTAGTCAGAAAACTTTTTAAATTCGTCTCTGCAGGCAGTATACTCGAACGGGACGGAACGATCAATACATCATCAAAAGTTAAAGCCTCTCTAATAAAATTCAACATTATGTGCACTTAACATGGACGAGATCACAATATCAACATTCCTACAACAATAACGATCTGATGCCATAATATTGCACCTTACCAAACACTCAGTCAGCAATGCCTCTAATAACTCGCGAAACGCAACCAACCACCATGGTCTCTAATCACATACCACTAATGCTCAGAAAGACAGCAATAAAATTCCAACAAACCAAAAATAACATATTTCTTTCTTTAACTACTAACCACACATGTTAACATGTGTGGTTAGTAGTCTCTATAACACCTAACGGTGTTAATTTTATCATGAATTAAGTAATTAATCAAGTTTAGAGTACGATTTATATGGATTTAGTTATTATATAATTTTGTTGATGTTATATAAGTTGATATGCTGTTACTTATCGGGTGTATTGTTTCTATGGAGTGTTAATAACAATTTTTATTAATATAAAAACTGTTATTTTGATAATGTTATTTATGTTAAACTCTAAAAGTATGACTTAATATTATTAAATTATGTTTTGAAAATTTATTTTTTTATCTTTTTTTATTGAAATGTGGTTTAATTATCAGGACATTTTATTTGATGTGGGTTATGTTTTTGTTAAAAGTTTATTGTTTTTATTGCGATAACTAAGTACGTTAAGTATAGTATTATTGAGTGATGATATGAGTAATGTTGCTGTTATAAATAAAGAACATCGTTTGATTAAGATTACGTCTTCAGTAGACGTTGTGCTGGTTGGCGCTGGGATTATGAGTGTAACTTTTGGTATGTTCTTAACGATTCTCGAACCGACTTGGAAAATTAGTCTGTATGAGCGTCTTAATCAGCCAGCACAGGAAAGTTCTAATGAGTGGAATAATGCTGGAACAGGACATGCAGCGTTTTGTGAGCTTAATTATACTCAGTATAATAATCAAAATCGTTGTTCTATTGATATTTCAAAAGCTATTGCTATTAATGAAGCATTTGAAATGTCGCGTCAATTTTGGGCATATTTAGTACAAATAAAAGTGCTTAAGCACCCGAGTTCTTTTATTAATAATGTACCGCATATGAGTTTTGTGTGGGGCGAAGAAAACGTTTGTTTTTTAAAAAGACGTTTTCAAGCATTACAAAATAGTGTGTTGTTTAGCGGTATGGTGTATTCGGAAGATTTACAGCAAATTCATCAGTGGGCTCCCCTTATTATTAATGGACGTGATGTATTTCAGAAAATAGCAGCTACTCGCATGGAAATGGGTACAGATGTTAATTTTGGAGAACTTACTCAACAATTGTTGAATGAATTAAAAAAAAATATAAATTTTAAATTGTATTTGCAGCATGATGTTGAGTCTGTGCAGAACAATAATGATGCAACTTGGGATGTACATGTAATTGATCGTCGGTGCAATCATAAAAAATGTATTCGTACGAATTATGTTTTTATAGGAGCTGGAGGAAGATCTCTTAGTCTCTTACAAACTTCTAGGATTCCTGAAGTTAGTGGATACGCTGGGTTTCCAGTAGGAGGTCAATTTTTAGTCACAAAAAATCCGAAGATAGTTGTACAACATTTAGCTAAAGTGTATGGGAGAGCATCCGTTAACGTGCCTCCAATGTCGGTGCCTCATATAGATACCAGAATATTAAATGGTGGTAAGATTTTGTTATTTGGTCCATTTGCAACTTTCAGCAGTAAATTTTTAAAATATGGCTCATGGTTAGATTTATTTCGTTCTTTGAATAAAAGTAATGTTATTCCGATTTTTCAAGCTGGGATGGATAATTTTCATTTAATTAAGTATTTGATCGGTCAGTTAGTTATGTCCAACATACAACGTATTGATGAACTTAGAGAATTTTATCCGACAGTTAATCCGTCAGATTGGGATTTAGTAACAGCAGGACAACGTGTTCAAATTATAAAAAGAGATAGTAATAAGAGAGGTGTGTTATTATTTGGAACAGAGCTAGTTAATTCTAGCGATGGTACTTTATCGGCGCTGCTTGGTGCTTCTCCAGGAGCATCTACTGTAGTTTCAATAGTATTAAATCTTTTGAATACAATGTTTAATAATGAAATTAATAGTGATGTGTGGAAACATAAACTCATAGATATGATTCCTTCGTATACTAAAAGTTTAAATGGTGATATTACATTAGTAAATAAAATTAGACAATATACTTGTAATGCTTTGAGATTAAATTATATAGAGGCAACAACAGATCGTTGTTACGATTCAACATGTTGATGATTGTTTTAATTGTATGTAGAGATTGGTATCTTAATCGTTGCGCCAGAGTGTTCTATTTAAACATTGTTTATTTTATTAATAAATGGGTTAATATTATCTTTAAATTGAATGTGTATCAAAAGGCCAGTGATCTTTAACATACGATAAAAATACTTTTTTAGATATCGTTTATAATCATCAGATAATTTACTGACATGAGTGCCATGGATGATCAGAGTGAATGGTTCGTGTTTTCCGACATGGACATATTTAGGTTTAATTCTTTTTCCGTATAAAAGTGGGGGAGGATATTTAGAAATGGCATCGTGCAGTATTCGCATTAAACATGCTGTGTTAATGGTTTTTGCATAATGAGAATACAAATTTGTTGTGTTAATTGTTTCAAACAATTTTTTTATCCCGAGTCCGTGTAATGCCGAAATAAAATGTATTTGAGTAAAGTTAATAAAATTTATTTTTTTGTATAAATTTTTTTTGATTGTATTACGTAAATCTGGGGATATTAAATCCCATTTGTTAATAACAATTATTAATGTTTTACCGTGATGCATGATAAATCGTAGTAAATATAAATCTTGATCAGATATCCCTAGATTTACGTCGCCTACAAATAATAAGATATGCGCGGTCTTAATGATTTTTAATGTTCTTGCAATAGAAATTTGATCTTCTACATTATCTATTTTTTTATTTTTTTGTACGCCTGCTGTATCAATTAATATGTATTTTTGTTGGTTATATATTGTAGGGGTATGAATGCAATTCCGAGTAGTTCCTGGTGTACTACAAGTAATCATACGGGTTTCTTTTAGAACATGATTAACAAAAGTAGATTTACCGGAATTGGGACGTCCTACTACAGCTACTGTGATAGCAGGATCTATTTTATCACATGACGAATTAGTGATGGCGTTTGGATAAAAAATGTTATTTATCTCATTTTTAGATATGTGATTTTTGAAAATCAATATATTTTTTGAAATTAATGAAGATATATTTCCTAATAAATTATCAATTCCATGTCCATGAAGAGCGGAAATAAAGATAATATTTGTTGTACCAAAAGACCAATAATCCCATGTCATTGTGTTTATATGACATGGGATATTGTCGATTTTATTAATGACGATCAGTATGTTTTTTTTTATTTTTTTTAAAAAATTAAAAATATCGTAATTTATAGATGTTTCTACAGATTGTCTATCCATAACAAATAATAGAATATTAGCTTCTTGTATTGCGAGAGTTGTTTGATAGGTTACATAATTTTGAATGTTTTCTGTTTGTGTACTACTACAAAATTTATCAATACCCCCAGTGTCAATAAGAATAGATTTAAATTGTTTGCATTGAAAATATCCGTACTGACGATCTCGTGTTAATCCTGGGCAGTTAGATATTAAAGCATCGTGTGTATGTGTTAATTTATTGAATAAAGTAGATTTTCCTACGTTTTTTTGTCCAATTAGTGTAATGATAGGTAGCATTATTTAATTATCCATAAATAATCGTATCACAGTGTGATATAATACATAAAAGTTGTTGATATTTTGAGTCGTTATTTTAGCAGTAAGTAAGTATAATATAATCACTTAAAATAATAGAGATAGTTTTTGTTGATTGTAAAAATTTATATTTTTATAGGTAGCTTAATATTTTAATAATTTTAATCTGTATTGTTATAATTTTAATTATATATACATTATATTCTTATAACCACAACCTATTAAGATGCATTAAATATTTATGATATTCTCTTCTATAGAAGAAAATTAATATCATTTTTGATAATCTTTTATTTAATATCCAGTATATGTCTCAATCTTTCGGTAACTGCATCATGTTTTAATATTTCTTGATTTTTTGATTGTAAATTTTCTAAAACAATTGTGTTTTCAAGAACATTTTTTGCGTTCATGATTAGTACGATTCGTGGTTTATGTTTATTAGCACAATAAAATTGTTTTTTTATATTACCTCCTCCATGATGCACCATTAATCGCACAGATGGTAATTTTGAACGAATATTTTCAGCAAGTAACATTGCATATTTTCGAGAATGATTTCCTATACTAATTAAATATACATCAATATATATATTGTTGTTTAAAAAAGTATTGTTATTAATTTTTTGCATTAATAATATTATACGTTCTAATCCTATGGAAAATCCTATCGCGGGGACTGAATGTCCTCCTAATTCTTGGACTAATTCATCATAACGACCACCAGCACAGATAGTTTTTTTTACTCCTAAACTATCGGTAACCCATTCAAAAACTGTTTTGTTGTAATAGTCTAAACCGCGCACTAAGTATGGATTAACTGTGTATGATATTCCTAAGAGATTTAATAACTGACACAATTCTGAAAAATGAACATGTGAATCATCATCTAAATGATCGTTTAATATGGGGGCATTGAGTAGTAATTCTTTAGTTTTAGTATTTTTAGTATCTAATATGCGCATTGGATTAGAATATAAACGACGTAGAGCATTGTTGTCTAAATTGCTTAAATTTTTTTCTAAAAAGGTTATTAGTTTTTTTCTATACTTTATTCTCGATGATAACGAACCAATTGAATTTAATTCTAATGATAAATGATGATGAATTCCTAATTTTTTCCAACAACGAGCAGTGATTAAAATTAATTCAGCATCTATATCAGGTCCTATTTGACCAAAAGCTTCAGCACTAAATTGGTGAAACTGTCTGTAACGTCCTTTTTGAGGGCGTTCATGTCGAAACATGGGACCAAGATACCACAGACGTTGTTCTTGGTGATAAAATAACCCATGATTAATTCCTGCTCGAACGCATCCAGATGTTCCTTCTGGGCGTAATGTTAAATTTTTACCGTTACGATCGGTAAAACTATACATTTCTTTTTCTATTACATCTGTCACTTCTCCGATTGAACGTTTGAACAGATTTGTGTCCTCGATAATAGGAAATCTAATCTCATTATATCCATAACTATTTAATATAGTTATCAAGGTATTTTCTATGTATTGCCATAGAATCGTATCTTTTGGTACATAATCATGCATACCGCGAACAGATTGGATATTTTTATGATATTTAATCATTTATATATTAAGTCTTCAATAATTATTTATTATGTGTGATAGAGTAATGTCATTGGTGATTTTTATGTAATGATTTAGATTTTAATCGGATACGGTGTTCTAATTCTTCGATTAGTGATTTGTTATCGCAGCGTTTTCGTTGTCGTATGCCATCTTCATATATACCGCTTTTATTGCGTGCGCCGGCTACACCAATTGTTGATTTTAGTGCTTCTCCTGGTCCGTTAACTACGCATCCAATAATGGATACATTCATAGGCGTTGTAATATCACTTACTTTTTGTTCTAAAGCATTCACTACTTTGATTACATTAAATTCTTGTCGCGCACATCCTGGACAAGCTATAAAATTGATACCATGAGCACGAATTCTCAAAGCTCTTAAAATATCGAATGCTACTTTAACTTCTTCTACAGGATCTGTAGCTAATGATATACGTATTGTATCCCCGATGCCTTCACTTAATAAGAAACCTAGAGCTATTGAAGATTTTACTGTCCCATTACGTAAAGCTCCGGCTTCAGTAAGGCCTATATGTAATGGTTGATCTATCTTTGATGCTAATGCACGGTAGGCTTGTATTGTTGCCAGTACATCCGAAGATTTAACGCTAACTTTAAATTGATGAAAGTTTAATTTATCCAAAATATCTACATGTCTCATTGCTGATTCTAATAAGACATGTCCTGTTGGATTTTCGTCATATTTTTGTTGTAAATCGCGCTCGAGAGATCCAGAATTTACACCAATACGAATGGGTATATTTTTGTCCTGAGCACAATGCACTACAGATCGAATACGTTTATTATTGCCGATATTACCGGGATTGATACGCAAGCAATCTGCTCCATACTCAGCTGCTTTCAATGCGATACGATAATCAAAATGAATATCTGCTACTAGTGGAATATTAATTATTTGTCGTTTAATTATCTTGAAAGATTCAGCTGCATCCATAGTAGGTATTGATATTCGAACAATATCTACTCCTGCTTTTTTTAAGGAATTAATTTGAGCGACTGTTTCTAAAATATTTGTAGTACGAGTATTTACCATGGATTGTACTGCAATAGGCGCACCATCTCCAATAGGGACAGTGCCAATATAGATACGTGTAGATTTGCGACGAATAATGTTCGTGATATCATTCATATGATTTCCTATATTTTCATATATTTATATTAAAAATAATTATATTTATTTGAATTTATTGATGATGTTGAGTAAGTGTTTTAATGGTATTTAAAATAGGGATAGTTATTTTACATTTTTGATGACGTATAGTAAACATATGTGATTATGATTATTAGATTTATGGTTTTTTATTTTTAAAAATGATTTTTACTATTTTTTCAATTATATTATACATAATGATATTGTGTTTATAAGGAATTATGTCGTAATTGGATACGATTCATTACTTCTCCTGTTAATTGTCCGCAAGCAGCATTGATATCTGCACCTCTTATTTTTCGTATGATGGTGGTTATATTATATGTTAATAAAACTTTAAGAAATGCATGTATACGATTTTGTGAACTGCATGTGTATTGTATGTTGGGAATAGGATTCCACGGGATCAAATTAATTTTACATGGAATACCTTGAAGTTGCTTGGCTAACTGATGGGCATGTAGTACGTCGTCGTTAATGTTTTTTAACAACACATACTCTATCGTTATTTTACCATAATTAGATTTGGAGTGTGTCGAATATTTACGTATTGCTTCTAATACGCTATTAATATTATATTTTTTGTTAATTGGCATAATCTTATTTCTAATCAGATCATTTGGAGCATGTAGAGATATAGCTAATGGTATATCGATCATATCTTTTAGTTTTGCTATACCTGGTACAATTCCAGAAGTTGAAAGTGTAACATGTCGTTTTGATAATTTAAAACCAAGTTCATCTAATATAATTTTAATCGCCGATACAACGTTAACAATATTCAATAGTGGTTCTCCCATACCCATAAACACTATATTGGTAATAGGAAATCTATTTATCATGTTTATTTTTTTATTGATATTAATCAGTTGTGCTGCCCTCCAAACTTGACCAATTATTTCTGATACATTCAGATTTCTGTTAAATCCTTGTTGCGCTGTTCCGCAAAAACTACATCCTAAAGGGCATCCAATTTGCGATGAAATACATAAAGTGGTTCTTTTGTTTTCAGGAATATAAACTGTTTCGATTTGTTGTTTATCAATTTGCATAGCCCATTTAATTGTTCCATCTAAAGATAATTGTTCTTTTACAATTATTGGTGCACGGATTTCTGCTATTTGGTTTAATTTAATTTTTAGAGATTTACTTAAATTTGTCATGTAATTAAAATTGTCGCAATAGTGATGGTATATCCACCTCATGACTTGATGAGAACGGAAAGGTTTTTCACCCAATTTATCAAAAAAAATTAGTAATTCTTCTTTGTTCATATTAAGTAAATTAATTTTTTTTTGCATATATAAAATATATTCCTCAAGATCCATTTTTTTTATGTCAGTTGATTAATACTCATATTCTATGAGTGTTAGCGTAATGGAAATTGTGATTAAATTACCGTTGTTTTTTTAACTTAAATTTATCTATATTTCGTGTCTAAGTGGTTTTTTATAAAAATAATTTATTATTTTGAAACTTTTTTATAAATAAAATGATTACTTTTATTGCTAAAATATAAAAGTATCTACGAATATTTTTATGTATCAAAGAAATAGGAAATTTCACGTGCAGCGGATTCTTTAGAATCTGATCCATGGATAGCATTTTTAGTATAATTGTAACCATAATCAGATCTAATAGTGCCTGCTAACGCATCTTCTGGATTAGTGGCTCCCATAATTTCTCTATTGCGTTGTATCGAATTATTGCCTTCTAATATTTGTATAAATATTGGTCCAGAAATCATAAAATTTATTAAACTGTCAAAAAAATATTTTTTTTGATGTTCAAAATAAAACTCGGATGCTTGTACATGTGTTAATTTTAATATTTTAGCTCCCACAATAATAAAGCCGGCAGCTTCAAATCTACTAATTATAGATCCGATTATGTTTTTAGCAACGGCATCTGGTTTGATGATTGATAGCGTATTTTCTTTATCAAACATAACAACTCCCCATTTAATCTTTGTTAATATTTATTGTATAGGAAATAATTATAAAAATGATAATTATTATAGATAATGTTGTGTATATTATTTAATTTCTTAAAAATTATTTATTTAATAAAGCACTATGAATTAAATTGACAAATAAGCACACAATAGATAATAAATAGAAATATCTACATTTGTATATTTTACAATGTGAAATACTTTCATAGATCTTTAACTATATAATTCAGATATTTATTAATAAAAAACCCTACCCCGTTTCATAATTAATATCAATGAAGTATCTTAAATTTTAATATTTAAAAATACAATAAATATGATTATAACGAAATCAATTATTTGAAAACTCAACAATAAAAAATATCAAAAAAATAAAGAATAAAACTTAATTTACAAAAAATATTCTTTAATAATTATTTTTTATTTATCTTTCGAATGAAATTAATAAAATTTACTAGATTTGTATAGATATACTGATTATTGTCAGAAATATCGTATATAAAAAATAAATTAATTATTTTTACTGTAAAAGTTATAACAAATGTATCATAGCATTTAATTTCATAACAGTAGCGGGTATGTCATGGATAGCGTACTCTATTTCTTCTTTAGTTGTGAACCGTCCTAGAGAAAATCTTATTGAATTATATGCTAATTCATTGTTTCTTCCTAAAGCTTGTAATACATGTGATGGATTTAAAGTACCAGAGGTACAAGCAGATCCGGAAGATAATGCAAAATCTTTTAATGCTATCATTAATGTTTCGCCATCGATATTACTAAAACTAATATTTAACAATGTGCCTATACTATGATCTAAATCACCATTAATCAATACTCCTTCTATTTGTTGTAATCCTTGCCATAAGCGATCTCTCATTTTTTTTAAATAAATCATTTCTGTTGTCATTGTTGCTTTAGCTAAACGATATGCTTCAGCCATTCCAACAATTTGATGGACGGGCAATGTACCGGAACGTATACCGTTTTCATGTCCTCCTCCATGAATTTGAGCGGTAATATGGATTTTTGGGTATCTATGTTGACGTATATATAAACCACCTATACCTTTGGGTCCATATAGTTTATGACCGTTGAAAGACATTAAATCTACTGGTAAATCAGATAGATCAATATGTAATTTACCAACGCTTTGAGTTGCATCTACATGAAATATTATGTCATGTAGACGACATAATTTTCCAAATTTTGTGATGTCTTGAATTATACCGATTTCATTATTTACATGCATAATAGATAATAAAATTGTATCATCACGCAGTGCATTACTGATTTGTTCAAAAGTAATTAAACCATTAGACTGTGGAGTTATACGGGTAATTTCAAACCCTTCGTTTTCAAGATATTGGCAAGCATCTAAAACTGATTTGTGTTCCGTTACACTAGTAATAATGTGTTTTCCTTTTTTTCGATAAGATTGAGCTATCCCTTTAATCGCTAAATTTACTGATTCAGTAGCTCCTGAAGTAAAAACAATTTCACGTGATTCTGCGCCTATTAATTGGGCAATTTGGCTGCGAGCTATATCTACTGCTTCCTCTGCTTTCCAACCGTAATAATGAGAACGAGAAGACGGGTTACCAAATATACCGTCTAAAGTAAAATACTGTATCATTTTTTCCACTACTCTGGGATCTACTGGGGTAGTAGCAGCATAATCAAAATATATTGGTAACTTCATCTAACGTACTCCAAAAATAAAAACCTTATTTTTATGTATAAAAAATATAAAAATTATGAAATCAGTACTATTTATATAAAATATGCATTGAATACTCTACAACATATTTATTCTTGAGTTTAATTTGTATTGTAAGTTAAAACGTTTATTTTATATGATATTATTATTCGTTACTATAAAAAATATTGAAACATATTTTATATTTTTATTTTTATAAGCACTTAATTAAGGCTATATAAATATGTATTAATGAATATTTCATTGTATGCAATACGTTGGTGGGTAATATAAATTAACTGATTAATAGGTATTATTTTAGGTTGTCAATATTTTTTGTACCTAATGTTATAACAAAAATTACATCATACACAAATGATTGAAATTATTAGTATTATTTGTAGTAATGAAAATTAACTTTTTATATAAATAATATTTGTAGCGAAAATAATGCAAATTTTTATTTTTAACGAATATATTGAATAATAACGTTGTTATATTGCGCGCATATGGTATTAATATTCTGATACATAAGATTTGATTTTGATTGATGTTGAAAGAATTAGGTAGGTTTGTTAATAAGGTCATATATTCATCATATACTTGTAATGAAAAAATAAAATTGTAGGTTTTTATACAATGATATGTGGTTAAGAACACATATCTTACGTGGTAAGATACAATTATAACATTTATTTTAAAAAATATAATTTTATAGAATACATGGTGAGTTTTGATATGTTTTATTTTTATTTAATAAGAATTTACTGGATGAATGTTTATGCATCCGATGCTTAACATTGCTATTCAAGCTATAAGAAGGGCGGGGAACTTTGTCGTTAAACAATATGAATTGTTTGATAAACACAGTATACAGTTAAATTATATAAATAATCTTATTTATAAAATAAATAAGGAATCATATAATATTATTACGACAATTATTCAAAAGTTTTATCCGTTACATACTGTTGTTAATGCATGGAATAACCATAATGTTAATGATGTAAATTACAAAGAAGATATTTATTGGGTAATTGTAGCTATAGATAATGATGTTAATTTTATTAAGCAATTTCCTTTTTTTGCTTTATCTATTTCCGTGTTTATTAAGGGACATATCGAAATAGGAGTAATATATGATCCTATACATAATGAGTTATTTAGCGCTTGTCGTGGAAAGGGAGCTTATCTTAATGATTATCGGATTCGTGTAGGTACTGTTAATAATTTATATACATAAGGCTATTATTGCTATATCTTGTTCTTATGAACAGAAGGATATGGTTATTAATTTGATCAATAAGTTTATTAGTAAATGTGTATGTTTTCGTTGTACCGGATCAATTATTTTAGATTTAGCCTATGTTGCGGTTGGGCGTGTAGATGGATGCATTTCTATGTTTTTAAAAAATATTAATTATACCAATACATTATCTAGTGGTTTTTTAATAATTCGTGAATCGGGAGGGTTAATTATAGATTTTTCAGGAACCGATGATTATTTATTGTCTGGAAATTTAATTGCAGGCAATGTGAAAATAATCCGGACCATTTTATCAATTATACAAATTATTTGAATGACTATTTTAACAAGGGATTAGTAAAATTTATTTATTTTGAAAGAATAACTTGTATCTATATATTCTATATAGAGTATATGTGATGATATCATTTCTAATGATTTTTATCATATATGGGATACTGAGAACATATATTCAAAACTTTGGTTTTTATAGATGAAATGATTTTATTGTTATTAATATGATCTAATATATCGCAAATCCAATGAGATAGTTGTTTGATATCATTTTCTTTAAAGTTACGTCTAGTTATGGCTGGCGTACCAATACGTATTCCAGAGGTAATAAAAGGACTTCTAAAATCATTTGGTATGCTATTTTTGTTAACAATAATATTAGATTGTTCTAAAGCTATGCTGGCATCTTTCCCAGTGATGTTTTTATTTCTTAAGTCTAATAAGAAAAGATGATTGTGGGTCGTTCCAGATACAACTTTAAATTCGCGTGATACAAATTCTTTAACCATTATCTTGGCATTTTGAACAATTTTTTGTTGATATACTTTAAAAGATGGATCCATTGCTTCTTTCAAAGCAATTGCTTTAGCTGCGATAACATGCATCAAAGGGCCTCCTTGAGAGCCAGGGAAAACTGATGCATCTAATTTCCTATATAATGTATAATTACCTCCACTAGCCAAAATTAAACCGCCTCTAGGCCCCGCTAATGTTTTATGAGTAGTAGCAGTTACTACATGTGCATGAGGTAATGGATTTGGATATATACCTGCAGCGACTAATCCTGTAATGTGAGCCATATCAATAAATAGATATGCTTGAATAGAATCTGCGATGTGTCGCATTGTAGACCAATTTATAATACCAGAATACGCGGAAAATCCCCCTACAATCATTTTGGGTCGATATTTTGTAGCTAGATGATGTATTTCTTCATAATCAATACAACCAGTTTCGTCAACCCCATAAAATACAACGTTATATAATTTTCCTGAAAAGTTTACTTGTGCTCCATGCGTTAAATGTCCTCCATGGTTTAGGTGCATACTTAAAATTGTATCACCAGGATGTAATAAAGCATTGTAAACAGAAAAATTAGCTTGCGATCCAGAATGTGGTTGTACATTTGCATAATCCGCAAAAAATAGTTTTTTTGCGCGGTCAATACTTAATTGTTCAATCATATCAACGTATTGACATCCACCATAATAACGTTTACCCGGATAACCTTCAGCGTATTTATTAGTAAGTTGAGATCCCTGTGCCTTCATCACTTGAGGGCTAACATAGTTTTCAGATGCTATTAATTCAATATGTTCTTCTTGTCTAATAGTTTCTTGTTTTATTATTTCCCATAATTCAGTATCATAATTTGAATGTATGCACATATATAACCTCTTATTTTGATAAGTTAGAAAATACATAAGGCTATTTTGATTGAAATGAAACAATTATTATTTTCAGGAATAATTTTATTAATGATGGTTATGTACTGTAATATAAATTGACTGTTTTATGTTTATTTTTAATAGAATTAATACATTTACCTAGTATATAGGTATGATTATATCTCTGGTGTTATGGCATTTTTTCATGAGTTTTTATTTTTAATTTAAATAAATATAATGTCGGTTTAGATTATTTAATAGTATATATATTGTATAATGATATTAGGGTTGACGTCGATGTTTAAAAAAATTATTTAATTGATAAGTACATTCTTTTTCTAAGACCCCAGTTGTTAAAGATACGTGATGATTATTCATGGGGTGGCAAAGTGTATTTTTTAGCCATGATCTTTGTATAGTTTTATTGTTTTTTGCACCGCAAACTAATCGATAAATACGAGCATGAATTATTGCACCAATACACATCATGCATGGCTCTAAAGTAACATAAAGTGTAGTGCCTAGTAATCGATAATTACCTAAAATTTTCCCTCCTGTTCGTAATGCTACAATTTCTGCATGAGCACTTGGATCATGGTATATAATAGAAGAATTCCAACCATAACTTATCAGTTTACCATTGTGAATTAAAACAGCTCCTACTGACATTTCTCCAATAATTTCAGCATAGGCGGCTAATGCAATAGCATGACGCATCCATATTATATCTGTATTTTCTATTTTATAATACATTTGGTGTTTTTTTGTGAGCCAATAAAAATATTATAAGCATACAATCCATAAGTATTTCTGATATAGTCATATTTGTCTTACAATGAGACATCGTGTATTTTTTGATTGTATAGAATTTACATATTTGTATCTTATTTATTCTATCGCTCCAATATAACAAATGCGCATGCATACGAGTTGGTATCAGATAAGGTAATATGCATTTTTTTTAATGATAATTTATTAGCTAATAGAGCTGTACATGAGAATAAATGTAACATTGGTTTTCCTAGTTTGTCGTTAAATATTTCGATTTGATTAAATGTTATTCCTTGGCTTATTCCAGTACCAAACGCTTTAGCTACCGCTTCTTTTGCAGCGAAACGTTTTGCTAAAAAATGCACAGGATACTTTTTAGTTTTGTACATTTTCCATTCTGATTCACTAAGTATGCGTGTAGCTAGCTTGTCTCCGCTACGTGTTATTATTTTTTTGATTTTCCTAACATCAACGATATCTATACCGATTCCGTGAATCACTATTCACCTCTTCTTGAGTCTTGTATTAATTTTTTCATGTCTTGAATAGCTTTAGGTAATCCACAAAATATTGATCGGCTAATTATAGCATGTCCTATATTTAATTCTTGTATTCCTGATAACATTGCAATAGGTTGCACGTTGTAATAATTCAGACCATGTCCAGCATTAACTTTTAAACCATTATCTATAGCGTATTGCATACTTTTTTTAATGAGTTTATATTCTAAATTTTGAGTTGTCGCATCTATAGCATGAGAATACTTTCCGGTATGTAGTTCTATGTAAGGTGCGCCTATACTATATGCAACATCAATTTGTTGTTCATTAGGGTCAATAAATAATGATACTCTAATTCCAGAGTCCGTAAGTTTAAATATCATATTTTTTAATTTATTTGCATTATTAATTATATCTAAACCACCTTCAGTTGTAAGTTCTTGACGTCTTTCAGGTACTAAGCAGCAATAATCTGGTTTGAGTATGCATGCGATATTAATCATTTCATCTGTTGCTGCTATTTCTAAGTTCATGGATGTTTGTATAGTTTTGCGTAGCATTTTGACATCTTGCTCTTTAATATGACGCCGGTCTTCTCTTAAATGTACAGTAATACTATCTGCTCCTGATTGTTCTGCAACGAATGCGGCGTATATAGGATCAGGATACATGGTATTCCTTGTGTTACGCAATGTTGCAATATGATCAATGTTTACACCTAGTAATAAATTTGGCATCGCATATATACCGTAGATATAGTATTGTTAGTTATTGAATATAAATATATATTATATATATATTTATATTTTTAATGTATCTTTTTTTAATGTATATTTAGTTTAAATTAATATTGTGCTGTATTTTTGATTTATTACGATGTTTTATTGTTGATAAGTACCTGTTTTTACTCAAAATTATAATTTTTAATATGATTTTTGATGGTTGAATGGATTTTGTTAGGATGTATGAATTTCATTACATAAGAGTATGTTACTATATTATCGTGGATATTTATTTATATCAATTTAATTTATATTTAACTTTTATACAATACAATAAATATTGATAGTGAAAGTTTTGGGATCATTGATGTTGATTCAGGAGCAATGATATAGCATTCTTGAAGTTGTAATACACACAAATATTACCTCCTATCTAACCCATTTTAGATAGGAGGTAATATTTGTGTGTATATATAGTTTTTGTGATCACCCTCAATAGGGTATCACATTTTTTTTAGAGATATGGTCGATCAAATAAATTAATTAATTTGATATTTAGATTTCTGTAGTCGTTTTTAAAATGGTCAACATACTGGTTTTAACAATCGTATATATGTTTATTGCACAAACTTAATGGCGCATTAAGTTATTCTGTTTAAAAAAACGAATATGTTACACCCATTGATAAATCAATGGCTATGTGCGTGATTAAATCATTTTTTAGTTATGTTTGTCAATGCTGATAAAATTTTTTCTGCTGCATTTTGTTCAGCTTTACGTCGACTAGAACCGCATCCAATAATTGGTTGTGTTAATTCGCTAACTTGACAATGTACGGTGAATTTTTGATTATGTGCTTCTCCAGTTGTTTGATTGATCCAATATACAGGTAATGGTAAACGCCGATGTTGCATATATTCTTGCAGTCGAGTTTTTGGATCTTTTTGATGATCATAAGAATAAGGATCTATTTGATCTATATGGATATTGTACCAATTAATAATTAATATTTCAACAGTTTGAATATTACTGTCTAAAAATATACCGCCTATTAATGCTTCTATTGTATTAGCTAGAATGGATTCACGTCGATACCCCCCACTTTTTAGTTCTCCTTGTCCTAATTTTAGATAGTCTCCTAAATTAAATTCTCGAGCTAGTGTTGCTAAAGTATTTTCGCGTACCAAATTTGAACGCATTCTACTCATATCTCCTTCAGTAATATGAGGAAATCTATGATATAGCAGATTAGCTATTACATAATTTAGTATAGCGTCTCCTAAAAATTCTAGTCTTTCATTGTGTTGGTTACTAGAGCTTCTATGAGTCAGTGCTTGTAATAATAAATCGTATCGAGTAAAAATGTAACCAAGTTTTTTTTGCAGTGTGTTCACTAACATAATATTTATGTATTACATATTCCTTACAATGTTGATAGAGGAATTTTTTGTAGTTGTTTGGATTAGATTAATTACAAAAAGTGTAATTGATAATTTTAATCTATGATTAGAGAAATGTGTAAATATCTTATCGTATATTGCCAATTCTATGGAGTTGAATGCTAATTGGCCATATTCCTTCATGCTGTTTTTTTATATTCATCCAAATTATTATGGCTTTTCCTATGATATTGCGTTCAGGAACAAATCCCCAATAACGACTGTCTGCGCTGTTGTCTCTGTTATCTCCCATTACAAAATACTCACCTTCGGGTACTAACCATTCGGATGTTAGGTGTTTTATATGTTGATCATATGTGTTTACTAAGTTTTGATTCCCAGGTGGTATCATGGTTAAGATATTATGTTCCATATTGTTGAACGATTCTGTAGTTTGAATTAGCCGAATGCCATGGTAATATGTCTGATTCGGTTTTATCTGGATAAAGGAAGAATTAACCTTCCCATTTTCGTCATTGTTAAATATTTGAATAAAATTGCTAGGAATAATATTGCTGTAAACAATTGGTAATAGTTGTGCACATGTAATATCATTAATACTGTTAGAATATATTGTTAGTTGTTTAGTAATAATATTGTAAATTACTTTATCCCCGGGTTCTCCAATTACTCGTTTAATATAGTTTAGTGCAGGATTTTTAGGATACTTAAACACTATTATGTCTCCGCGTTTTGGATGTCCAGTATTAATTAACGTTGTTTGAGTAATAGGATTTTTAATACCATATATAAATTTTTTTACTAAAATAAAATCTCCTATTAACAAAGTAGGCATCATGGATCCAGAAGGTATTCGGAATGGCTCAAAAATAAATGATCGCATTATAAATACTAATAACAATATTGGAAAAATTGAAGATATAAACTCAGAAATTATTGAACAATACGAAATTACTAACGAATAAGTATTTTTTGATTGTTGATACATATTAGTTGATTTTTGAAGGAATATTTTTTTATGTTGATCACGACTACACATCATTATATATAGTTTTTTTATACTCCAGAAAACACCTGATATTCCTGTAATAATTGCTAGGATCAAAGAAAATGTGCTCATCATACAATAAAATCCTTTAAGTTATTTTTTATTGTTATTGACATCAAAGAGTGCTAGAAATGCAGTATGTGGTAAGTTAACATTACCTATCTGTTTCATGCGTTTTTTTCCCTCCTTTTGATTGTATAATAGTTTTTTCTTTCGAGTTATATCGCCTCCATGACATTTTTCTACAACATTTTTGCGTAATTGTTTTACAATATCCCGCGATATTATTCGTTTACCAATCGTCGCTTGAATCACAATGTCGAATTGTTGTCTTGGGATCAATTTTTGTAATTTATTAACCAATAGGCGTCCATGATATATAGATTTTTCTTGGTGTGTAATTACTGTTAAAGCATCAATGCGTTTTTTATTAATTAATATTTCTATGCATACTATATTTGATGTCTGAAAATGACTGAATTTGTATTCAAATGAGGCATATCCATGAGATGCTGATTTTATTTGATCAAAAAAGTTTAATATTATTTCAGACATAGGTAATTTGTAAGTTAATGTAACTTGAGTATCGTGATATACTATAGCAACTTGAGTGCCTCTTTTTTTAATGCATAAAGAAATAATTTCTCCAAGATATTTTTTTGGAAACAAAATATTACACACAACAATAGGTTCGCGTATTTCT
This sequence comes from Blochmannia endosymbiont of Camponotus sp. C-003, assembly GCF_023585685.1. Lineage (NCBI taxonomy): Bacteria > Pseudomonadati > Pseudomonadota > Gammaproteobacteria > Enterobacterales > Enterobacteriaceae > Candidatus Blochmanniella > Blochmannia endosymbiont of Camponotus sp. C-003. Next base: position 756,742 of record NZ_CP097764.1, on the reverse strand, counting down.
TTAATTTTAGTTAAAGAAAGCAATTTTGATGGACTATCTACATATATTATTTGATTGTCAATAGTTAATATCTCATATATTACTACTGGAGCTGTAACAAGTAAATCTAGTGAATATTCACGTCTTAATCTTTCTTGGATTATTTCTAAATGTAATAATCCAAGAAATCCACAACGAACACCTAAACCTAAAAATTCTGATCTTTCTGGCTCATAAAATAGAGAAGCATCATTTAAACTAAGTTTATATAAAGCGTTATGAAATATTTTTTGATTTTTAGAGCCGATAGGAAATAGTCCTGCGTAAACATAAGGTTGAAGTTTTTTAAAACCATGACATGAATTTTTTGCAGGACGAGTTGATAGAGTTAATGTATCTCCTACAGGGGTTTTTATGATGTTCTTGTTAGAACAGACTAACCAACCTACTTCTCCGCAAGTTAATGTTTTTCGTTGTACTTGTTTTGGAGTAAAGATACCTATTTGATCGACAGTATATTTTTGCTCTGTATTCATGGATTTCAGGACATCACCTTTACATAATTTGCCATTTTTAATGCATATTAGTGATACGACGCCTAAATATTTATTAAACCAAGAATCTATAATTAGTGCTTGCAGAGGAGCGTATGGATCCCCTTGAGGATGAGGAATATCGTGAATTACACGTTCCAGTAATTCTGATATGCCATGTCCGGTTTTAGCTGAACATTGTATTGCATTATGTGTGTCAATACCAATGATATTTTTAATTTCTTGAGATACTCGATTAGGATCTGCTGTTAATAAATCAATTTTGTTTAATGCCACAATAGTTTTTAAATTCATTTCTTTGGCAATGCGATAATTGGCCACAGTTTGTGCTTCCACTCCTTGAGTAACGTCTACTATCAATAAGGCGCCTTCACATGCTGCTAGAGATCGAGAAACTTCATAAGAAAAATCAACATGACCAGGAGTATCAATAAGATTAAGTTGATAAGGTTGACCATTTTTAGAAGTATAATTGAGTGTTACGTTTTGTGATTTTATAGTAATACCACGTTCTCGTTCTAATTCCATGGAATCTAATACTTGGGATGTCATTTCACGTTCGTTCAATCCGCCGCAAGTTTGAATAAACCGGTCAGATAATGTTGACTTGCCGTGATCAATATGTGCAATAATAGAAAAATTACGTATGTATTTTAGCATGATTAATGTTGGTTAAACAAAAAAATAAGTTTAGTTAGTATGAACTGGTGATTAATTAATGTATAATAAAACATTATAAGATATATATGAAATAATTATATGAGAATAGTTATGATATTTTTAAAAATTATTTGAAAACATGTATAGTTGCTTATTTAATTGTTTGGATGTACTTCGTTATGAAGTTTAGTGGTATAGCATTGTAAATAGATTTACAGGTGTGTGAATTTTTAAATTTTAGTGATAAACAAAATTTTTTGTACGATTCATTACATAAAGTAGAGAAATAGACTGTGTCGTCAGAATTAACTTGGCAGCATTTTTTGTCACAAGAAAAAACATTGCCGTATTTTCAAAATATATTGTTTGTTATAGAGGAACGTAAAAAACAAGGTATTACGGTTTACCCTAAAAAAAAAGATGTTTTTAATGCGTTTCGTTTCACTAGTTTTGAATCTATTAAAGTTGTTATTATAGGTCAGGATCCTTATCATGGACTTAATCAAGCACATGGATTTGCTTTTTCCGTATTATCTGGTGTTTTGCCTCCTCCTTCTTTAAAAAATATTTATAAAGAGCTTGCATCTGATATGCCTAATTTTATAGTATCAGGCCATGGTTGTTTGAAAAGTTGGGCTCAAGAAGGGGTGTTATTGCTTAATAGTATTTTAACTGTTGAGGCGGGCAGAAGTTGTTCTCATGCTGATATTGGATGGGAACGATTTACAGATAAAATAATATGTATACTGAATACTTATAAGGAAAAAATTATATTTTTGTTGTGGGGTAAATATGCTCAAAAAAAGGGAAACATTATTAATCCTAAAAAACATTATATTTTAACTACATCACATCCTTCGCCTATGTCAGCTCAAAGGGGGTTTTTAGGGTGTCATCATTTTTCTAGGGTTAATATGTTGTTGATGCAACAAAACAAACAGATCATTAATTGGCAACCTAAAACAATGAATGTAATGTGAAAACCAATATAAATTAAAATATGTTATAAGAAGACGATTGATTTCAAGTAGTTCGATTATTTTTATATTTTATCTTCAAATATCATTGTTGATTTGTGAAATAAATCAACAATGATATTTGATATGAATCATATTATGATGGATGCGTGTATTTAATAACGTGAAGTCATTAGGTGCAATTTAAATTAATTAAATAAGTATTATTATATTTTTATGTAAAAATTTTTATAGGGCATGATTATATTAACTTAGATAAAAACTATAGCACATTATTATTTCGTGGTATACACCAAATAATAAATATATAATAAGCACTATTTTTATTTATAAATTTTTAATAATATTAATTATAATAGTACTTGTCATTTGGATTGCGATACTGTAACCATAGCAGGTCGAATTAATCTCCCATTAAGCAGGTATCCTTTTTGAATCATTGTTAATACTTGATTTGGTTTGTGGTCTTCGGATGCTGTTATAGATATTGCCTGATGTATCTCGGGATTAAATGGAACATTAATTTCATGTATAGATTTTAATCCAAATTTATGCACAGTGTCTAAGAATGATTTTAATGTTAATTCAATCCCTTCTATTATAGCGGATAGCAAAGTATTAGAATTATCTGAAATATTTAGTGTACGTTCCAAATTATCAATGACCGGTAATAATTCAAAGTTCTAGTCCAAATTTATGGATTTTTTATATTTCTTGATTGTTACGGCGACGGATATTTTCTATTTCAGCCGTAAGACGTAGTACGGTATTATGTTCGTGTTCTTGAAGTTGAGCTAATTTGATTTTTAATTTAACGATTTGATCATTTTTGGGATCAATAATTTTATTTGCTGTAGAATCAGTTTGTAACAGTTCCTCTTTTTCTATTTCTTCATTTTGTGATGATGTATTTTCATCAATATTTTTTTTTAAATTATTATCTATCATGAATTTTCTCCTTCGTTTCCTGATCATATGTTTTATAATCAGTTATTATAAGGATGAATAACGGGTATTCAAGACATCATTTATTATGAATAAAAGTTATAATAAAAACAGAAAGGATTCAATAACAATATGACTTCTTCAATTTTTCGTACTGTTGGTATTATAGGATATTCTCGTTATCCGCAAGCTGTACATACATATGATATTTTATATCGTTGGTTATATGATAAAGGGATGACGGTGATGATCGAACATCATGCTGCGAGTTTATTAAATGCACAAACAGCGGTTGTAGGTGATTTGAATGATATAGGCAATTATGCAGATTTAGCTATAGTTATAGGTGGAGATGGCAATATGTTAAGAGCTGCAAATATTTTAGCGCAGCACGATATTAAAGTTATTGGAATCAATCGTGGAACTCTTGGTTTTCTTACTGATTTAGATCCTAATTCAGCGTTAGTAGAGTTATCTGATGTTCTATCAGGTCATTTTATTAATGAAAAGCGTTTTTTGTTAGATATAACAGTACAACGGTATAATAATCTGATCAGATTAGGTAGTGCTGTTAATGAAGTTATTTTACATACAAACACAATTAGACATATGATTGAGTTTGAGTTATATATTGATGATAACTTTATTTTTTCCCAAAGATCTGATGGTTTAATTATTTCCACTCCAACTGGATCGACCGCGTATGCTTTATCTGCTGGAGGACCTATTCTTAGTCCAACGGTAGATGCTATTTTATTAGTACCAATATGTCCTCACACTTTGTCATCTCGTCCAGTTGTGATCGATAGCAAAAGTATGATTCGTTTGAAATTTTCCAAAGTAACATCTGAATTAAAAATTGGTTATGATAATCAAACTCCTGTTTTTGTATGTAAGGAAGAAGAAATTTTTATTCAACGTAGTAATTATTATCTTGATTTGATTCATCCCAATAACTATAACTATTTTAGAACACTAAATATTAAGCTTGGTTGGTCTCAGAATATATCTGAAACAAAAAAATGATATTGTATTGATAATTTTATTGTTAATATTGCAAAAAAGATTATAAGTGCAATTAAACAATAATTATGTGGGTATTAATTTTTATATTGTAATTATAAAATAGATTGAGAAGAAGATTATGTATTTACAAGTATTTTTGAGAATGTTAAATAACAGTTTTTTTTTTATAATGATGATATTTTTTAGTATAAGCTGTACTATGTTACAATGCATTCCTCAATACTCTGATATTAAACAAGGCAATTATTTAAATGAATATGATATCGAAAAAATTCGTATTGGAATGACAAAACTTGAAATATCTTCTAATATCGGAACTCCAACATTAGAAGGATTTTTGAACCCAAAAATATGGTATTACATTTTTTATTATCGTAGTGGTAATAAAATGGTAGAGCATCAAATTTTAACATTAAAATTTGATGCTCATGATGTTTTAGTAACTATTAACAGAAGATGATAGTTTCATTATCTATTTATTTTGTGTTATAATGTCTGACATGGCCCGTATATTATATGAGCCCTAGAAATGAATGCTGTAATTATATTTTTATATTTGGTTTTAAAAATATGATTAAAAATTTTTTCGATAAATATTGATTGAAATTCGTAATGAGTAGAATATTCAATTCTACTAATAGCAGAAGTAATAGGGATAAATTTCCAATATCCATAAAATGATTTGAATGGTCCTTTTACTAAAAGGATCGAGATACTTTTGTTGTTTGTAAAAAAATTATGAGTGATTATTGATCTTCCAATCCCATTGGAAGCTATATTGATTTCAGCGATTAATTCGTTATTGTTTTGTTCTAAAATTCTGCTTACATTACATCCAGGAAGAAATTTAGTGTAAGAATTAATATCATTTACCAAATGAAACATTTGTTCTACACTATACGGTACTGAAATAAAATATTTGATGTCAGCCATATAAATCCTGTTTGAGTGGGTTTAGGTATGATTTGGTAATTTGATATTAAGTATATTTAAAGATATCAATTAATAATATATTTTTAACAATAAAAAGTTATATTTTAAAAAAAAATTATTATGAATCAGTTAATTTTAAAGAAAATTACACAAAATAAGCGCGCATATTATGAGTATTTTGTTGAAAAACAAATTGAATCTGGAATTTCATTGTTAGGATGGGAAGTAAAATCTGCACGTTCTAAAATGGTAGTCATTGATAATAGTTATGTATCTTTTTATAACAAAGAGGCGTATATTTGTAATTCTATATTTCAGTCAAATGTTACTAGGTTTGATAATGAGTCTAGTGATTCTGTTCGTGCGCGTAAGTTGTTATTAAAAAAAAATGAGTTATCATTTTTAATGGAAAAGGTTAATCAAAAAGGTTACACTGCAATTATTTTGGATTTGTATTGGAAAAATTCTTGGATTAAAGTAAATATTGGGATTGCTAAAGGTAAGAAAAAATATGATAAAAGAAATATAATACATATGCATCAATGGAATAAAGAAAAAGTACGTGTCTTAAAATATATGAAATAATAATAATTGTTGTATATACAGTATATTGATGATATAATTATTCGCCTAATGTTATTAGTAAATGGGGCTGATTTTGGATTCGACGGAGTATCTTATTATTTAAAGTGCATGTCGAGGGGAGGCAGGCCTCGTAAAAAGCCTCAAAAAGATAAATGCAAATACTACATATAATGAATCTGTTGCTTTAGCAGCTTAAATCAGACTAATATCCTGAAGATTCCCTCTCATTTTAATATCTACTCTTAGATGTTAAGATAAATAAGTAAGAGAGGTCGTATAAATAAGAGTGCGCGTTAGTGCTCGCTTTAGCTTAACGTTAAGTATGATGCAAGAGCTAGGTTGGTGTAGTGATTGGTCTTAATATATCTACACTAATTAAATATAATTTAAGACCTAAGCATGTAGGTTACTAAGAATAAAAAGAATTCTGGACGCGGGTTCGAGTCCCGCCAGCTCCACCATAAAATTTATAAGGTCAAATAACAAAACAACAGAGAAAGAAGTTGAATGATGATGAATGAAAGATGAGGAAATGTATCAAAGTTTTACATTTTTATATGGTTTGGTTTGGGGTTTTAGTTATAGCTGATTTATTCAATCGATAAATTATTAAAATTTTTTGTTGTTTGCCGCTCAAAAGTTTCTCTAATGTGATCATGTTTGTTTCTTGTTTATTTATTTAACACAAGAATAATATCTGCTGTATGTAATTAAAAAGTTTTAAGAATGAAGAATAAAATCTATGGATTATTTATATTTATTTGTTGCTATTCTTTCTGAAGTCATTGCTACTGCTTCCTTAAAAGCATCTGAAGGATTCAGTAAATTGTATCCTGCTATCGTAGTAGTGATAGGTTATACGCTTTCTTTCATATTATTATCTTTGGTGTTACAAACAATACCAATGGGTATTGCGTATTCTTGTTGGGCTGGACTTGGTATTGTGTTTATTACTGCAGTAGGATATGTATTTTATGATCAAAAATTAGATAGTTTAGCTGTTGTTGGGATTGCTTTAATTATTATTGGTGTTGTATTAATTAATATATTTTCTGACACAACAGAACATTAATTGTTGTATTATATAAATTTTATTTTTAAGCGGTGGTATGAATGATAATTCAGTGCTTTTGGAGATATATAATGAAGAGGGAGGAGGAATATTCTCTATAGTGTTTGTTATTTATTGTATAAAGAAAGAATGTTTAATTTTAACTGGAAATAATATATTTATTATTTGTAGTACATTATATTTTATGATTGTAGTGTATTGAATATGTTAGTTTTACTATAGTTAAGTTGATTATTATTGTGTAATCAATTTTTTTAAGGAACCAATTGTGTGTGTCATTTGTGATGTAATGTGTTTTTTTATTCGTTGAATGCTGTCATTTAGATTGAGATATGTATCTATGAGTATATTATTAAATAATTAAATAATTAAGCACCATAAAAATGATGCTTAATTATGATACAAAATGATTTATCAATCGTATTGAGAATATTATAGTTGTTCGTTTTTTTGATAATTTGGATTAATTTGTTGAGTTATTGATATTATGTGTGATTGTTATATTTTAAAATGTGTATTTTAAAAATTAAAATAAGATATTTTGTTTGTTATGATAAAAAAAGAAAACATGACGACTTGAATAAATATGATGATCATCAAATATTTCTTAGAGCATTGCCTAAAATTATTCAGAGAGTAGATTGTTTTAAGGTTTTATATAGTCCTAAAGAATTTAGGAATGAATTGTTGCATGCTATTTATAGAGCATGTGATCATATTGTTTTAGTTACGCTTTATTTAGATGATGATCAAGGTGGTAAAGAGATTATTGATGCTTTGCTTCAAGTTGAACGATTGCGCCCTCAAATTAAAATTAGAATTTTAGTAGATTGGCATCGTGCTCGAAGAGGGCGTATTGGTGGTGTGTCTAAAAAATACACAAATATTGATTGGTATGTAGATATCGTAAAACAGTACCCTTATTCTGATATCGCAATACACGGAATACCAATTAATATAAATGAAGCATTGGGGGTTGTTCATTTCAAAGGTTTTATTATCGATGATCAGGTGCTGTATAGTGGCGCTAATTTAAGTAATGAGTATTTGCATGTGCATACTAAATATCGATATGATCGATATCACGTAATACGTAATCAGAAATTATCTGATATCATGCTGAATTATATTGATAAAGAGTTGTTGTCTTCAAAAGTAACTAATAATTTGGGATATGGAGATTCTTTAAAAAAATTAAGTAAAAGTAGGAATAATATTCGGTTACTACGTCGTAATTTACGAAGAGCTTGTTATTGCTATCAGGGTAATGCTACGTTTCATGAATTATCGATTACTCCATTAGTTGGGTTAGGTAAGAATAGTGATCTTAATAAAACTATTTATCATTTGATTTATTCAGCACAAAATAAAGTTGTATTGTGTACACCTTATTTTAATATGCCTACCGTGTTAATACGTGCTTTGGTTTTTTTATTACGTCGAGGAATAAAGATAGAAATTATCGTAGGAGATAAGATTGCTAATGATTTTTATGTTCCTGAACATCATCCGTTTACACTAATTAGTGTTTTACCGTATTTGTACGAATTGAATTTGCGTTATTTTTTAAAAAAGTTACAAAAATATGTTGATAATAAGCAATTATTGGTGCGGATGTGGAGAGAAGGTAATAATGGGTATCATGTTAAAGGCATTTGGGTAGATGATGAATGGCAGTTGATTACGGGAAATAATTTAAATCCTAGATCTGTAAGATTTGATTTAGAGAATGCTTTGCTTGTACATGATCCATGTAAATTTTTGTTTCATCAACAATATAAAGAATTAAACATGATTCGTATGCATACGAATCATGTAATGCATTATACTTCATTACAGCATATATCCGATTATCCTACAAGAGTAGGGCAGTTACTTTATAGAATACATAAAGTTCGATTTGATAGATTAATTAATCATATTTTGTGATGATTCAGTATGTTTGTTGTTTGTATGTTTGTGTTTTGTTTTATATAGTTGTGAATTGGTTGTTTAAAAATTTCGGGATTGCGAAGTTAAGTTCTCACGGGCTATTAGTATCGGTTAGCTTAACGCTTCTCAGCGCTTACACACCCGACCTATCAACGTCATCGTCTTTAACGTCCCTTCAGGAGGATTTTAATCCTCAGGGAAGACTCATCTTGAGGCAAGTTTCCCGCTTAGATGCTTTCAGCGGTTATCTTTTCCGCACATAGCTACCGGGCAATGCCATTGGCATGACAACCCGAACACCAGTGGTGCGTCCACTCCGGTCCTCTCGTACTAGGAGCAGCCCCTCTCAATCTTCCAACGCCCACGGCAGATAGGGACCGAACTGTCTCACGACGTTCTAAACCCAGCTCGCGTACCACTTTAAATGGCGAACAGCCATACCCTTGGGACCTACTGCAGCCCCAGGATGTGATGAGCCGACATCGAGGTGCCAAACACCGCCGTCGATATGAACTCTTGGGCGGTATTAGCCTGTTATCCCCGGAGTACCTTTTATCCGTTGAGCGATGGCCTTTCCATACAGAACCACCGGATCACTAAGACCTGCTTTCGCATCTGCTCGAACCGTCATTCTCGCAGTTAAGCTAGCTTATGCCTTTGCACTAACCTCACGATGTCCAACCGTGATTAGCTAACCTTTGTGCTCCTCCGTTACTCTTTGGGAGGAGACCGCCCCAGTCAAACTACCCACCAGACACTGTCCTTGATCCGGATAACGGATCTAAGTTAGAATATCAAATGTTAAAGGGTGGTATTTCAAGGATGGCTCCATAAGAGCTAGCGCTCTTAATTCATTGCCTCCCACCTATCCTACACATCAATATTTAATATTCAGTATCAAGCTATAGTAAAGGTTCACGGGGTCTTTCCGTCTTGCCGCGGGTACGCCGCATCTTCACGGCGAATTCAATTTCACTGAGTCTCGGGTGGAGACAGTCTGGCCATCATTACGCCATTCGTGCAGGTCGGAACTTACCCGACAAGGAATTTCGCTACCTTAGGACCGTTATAGTTACGGCCGCCGTTTACCGAGGCTTCGATCAAGAGCTTTTCTTTTTTTAAGAAGATAACCCCCTCAATTAACCTTCCGGCACCGGGCAGGCGTCACACCGTATACGTCCACTTTCGTGTTTGCACAGTGCTGTGTTTTTAATAAACAGTTGCAGCCAGTTGGTATCTGCGACTGGTTTCAGCTCCAGAAGCAATATGTTGTTCCTTCACTTACATCCCAGCGTGCCTTCTCCCGAAGTTACGGCACCATTTTGCCTAGTTCCTTCACCCGAGTTCTCTCAAGCGCCTGAGTATTCTCTACCTAACCACCTGTGTCGGTTTATGGTACGATTAGATATAACCTGAAGCTTAGAGGTTTTTCCTGGAAGTATAGCATTAATTCCTTCGTCATATTAATGACTCGTCATCACGCCTCAGTGTTAAAAGAATGGATTTTCCAAATCTTTCCACTTATACGTTTAAACCGAGACTACCGATCCTCGGAGAACCTAGCTTGCTTCGTCGCCCCATCGCAGTTATATCTAGTACAGGAATATTAACCTGTTTCCCATCAGCTACGCCTGTTGGCCTCGCCTTAGGGGTCGACTCACCCTGCCCCGATTAACGTTGGACAGGAATCCTTAGTTTTTCGGCGAGCGGGTTTTTCACCCGCTTTATCGTTACTTATGTCAGCATTCGCACTTCTGATACCTCCAGCATGTTTTACAACACACCTTCTCAGGCTTACAGAACGCTCCCCTACCCAATAGTTGTTATATTTAATAATTATAAATTGTTATAAATTTAGAATATTAATTATAAAATTCTATTGTCGCAGCTTCGGTGCATGATTTAGCCCCGTTACATCTTCCGCGCAAGCGGACTCGACCAGTGAGCTATTACGCTTTCTTTAAATGATGGCTGCTTCTAAGCCAACATCCTGGCTGTCTAAGCCTTCTCACATCGTTTCCCACTTAATCATGACTTAGGGACCTTATCTGGCGATCTGGGTTGTTTCCCTCTTCACGACGAATGTTAGCACCCGCCGTGTGTCTCCCGTAATAACATTCTTTAGTATTCGTAGTTTGCATCGAGTTGGTAGTCTGGGATGGACCCCTATTCGAAACAGTGCTCTACCCCTAAAGATGAATTTACGAGGCGCTACCTAAATAGCTTTCGGGGAGAACCAGCTATCTCCCGGTTTGATTGGCCTTTCACCCCTAACCACAAATCATCCGCTAATTTTTCAACATTAGTCGGTTCGGTCCTCCAGTCAGTGTTACCTAACCTTCAACCTGTTCATGGTTAGATCACCGGGTTTCGGGTCTATATCCTGCAACTTAGCGCCCAGTTAAGACTCGGTTTCCCTACGGCTCCCTTATTTTACAGTTAACCTTGCTACAGAATATAAGTCGCTGACCCATTATACAAAAGGTACGCAGTCACGCAAATAAACAACATTCACGCTCCTACTGCTTGTACGTACACGGTTTCAGGTTCTATTTCACTCCCCTCGCCGGGGTTCTTTTCGCCTTTCCCTCACGGTACTGGTTCACTATCGGTCAGTCAAGAGTATTTAGCCTTGGAGGATGGTCCCCCCATCTTCAAACAGGATACCACGTGTCCCGTCCTACTCATTGAGTTACGGTAATTAACATATTTTCAGGTACGAGGCTGTCACTCTATATTGCTAATTTTTCCAAATTATTCTCTTAATATGTTAACAACATTATGTAACTCTGGGCTGTTCCCTGTTCGCTCGCCACTACTAAGGGAATCTCAAATTGATTTCTATTCCTCAGAGTACTAAGATGTTTCAGTTCCTCTGGTTTGCTTTATTCAGTTATGAATTCACTGAATAATAATGCACAATTTAAATTGCATTGGGTTTCCCCATTCGGAAATCACCGGTTCAAACGCTTCACATCAGCTTACCGATACTTTTCGCAGATCAGCACGTCCTTCATCGCCTTTGACTGCCAAGGCATCCACCGTGTACGCTTAAATTACTTAACTTCGCAATCCTTTAGATTTTTAAGTTTTATCAAATTACAACTATTTTGTGATGCAGAAACCCCTAATTATATTTTTGGAGTACGTCAGTATAGGGTATATTTATAATTTTTTGTATTCAACAAAATCATACAATCCTTATAATTTTTAAGGTAATTATAAAACAGTATATTTGTTTAATAAAAATATTTTGATCTTAATATTTTTAAGTTTTTCCTAATTGTTAAAGAACGAAAATACTAAATTTTTATTTATAAAAACAATTCTTATTTTTAATTTGAAAACACATTATACCTATAATGTCCCCTAGGGGCTTCGAACCCCTGTTGCCGCCGTGAAAGGGCAGTGTCCTAGACCTCTAGACGAAGGGGACCGAGTCCTAGCAATCAATAAAATTTAAACTGGTATTAAAATTATAATATAGTTGTCTTAATTAACATAAGAACGTTAGATAATTGATGTGGGCACTTTTGCCGATGCTATTTTGATAAAGTAAGGAGGTGATCCAACCGCAGGTTCCCCTACGGTTACCTTGTTACGACTTCACCCCAGTCATGAATCACAAAGTGGTAAGCGCCCTCCCTAAGGTTAAGCCACTTACTTCTTTTGCAACCCACTTCCATGGTGTGACGGGCGGTGTGTACAAGGCCCGGGAACGTATTCACCGTGACATTCTGATCCACGATTACTAGCGATTCCGACTTCATGGAGTCGAGTTGCAGACTCCAATCCGGACTAAGACATACTTTGTGAGGTTTGCTTACTCTCACGAGATTGCTTCTCTTTGTATACGCCATTGTAGCACGTTTGTAGCCCTACTCATAAGGGCCATGATGACTTGACGTCATCCTCACCTTCCTCCGGTTTATCACCGGCAGTCTCCTTTGAGTTCCCGACTTGACTCGTTGGCAACAAAGGATAAGGGTTGCGCTCGTTGCGGGACTTAACCCAACATTTCACAACACGAGCTGACGACAGCCATGCAGCACCTGTCTCAAAGTTCCCGAAGGCACTCTCATATCTCTATAAGATTCTTTGGATGTCAAGAGTAGGTAAGGTTCTTCGTGTTGCATCGAATTAAACCACATGCTCCACCGCTTGTGCGGGCCCCCGTCAATTCATTTGAGTTTTAACCTTGCGGTCGTACTCCCCAGGCGGTCGATTTAACGCGTTAGCTCCGAAAGTCACAGCTCAAAGTCCACAACCTTCAAATCGACATCGTTTACGGCATGGACTACCAGGGTATCTAATCCTGTTTGCTCCCCATGCTTTCGTACCTGAGTGTCAGTTTCCGTCCAGGGGGCCGCCTTCGCCACTGGTATTCCTCCAGATCTCTACGCATTTCACCGCTACACCTGGAATTCTACCCCCCTCTACGAAACTCTAGCTTGCCAGTTTCAAATGCAGTTCCTAAGTTGAGCTTAGGGATTTCACATCTGACTTAACAAACCACCTACGTACTCTTTACGCCCAGTAATTCCGATTAACGCTCGCACCCTCCGTATTACCGCGGCTGCTGGCACGGAGTTAGCCGGTGCTTCTTGTATGGGTAACGTCAATTAATATTGATATTAGCAATATTAAGTTCTTCCCCATTGAAAGTGCTTTACAACCCGAAGGCCTTCTTCACACACACGGTATAGCTGCATCAGGGTTTCCCCCATTGTGCAATATTCCCCACTGCTGCCTCCCGTAGGAGTCTGGACCGTGTCTCAGTTCCAGTGTGGCTGATCGTCCTCTCAGACCAGCTAAGGATCGTAGCCTAGGTGGGCTATTACCCCGCCTACTAGCTAATCCTATCTGGGTTCATCCGGTGGCATAAGGTTTTTATTATAATAAAAAATAAAAATCCCCTACTTTGGTCGTAAAGACTTCATGCGGTATTAGCTATCGTTTCCAATAGTTGTCCCCCTCCATCGGGCAGATCCCCAGACTTTACTCACCCGTTTGCCGCTTGCCAGACAGAGCCACATATGAAAAATTGCAGCTCTCTGTTGCCGCTCGACTTGCATGTGTTAAGCTTACCGTCAGCGTTCAATCTGAGCCATGATCAAACTCTTCAATTTTAATTTAGTTTCCATTTGTAAAAGTAAGTTTGTTAATTTTAATTAACAGCTATTAATGAATTAACTTTTTATGTTTTACAATGGAATAATACTTATATCTCATATTTGCTCAAGTGCCCACATAAATTATCTAAAATTCGATTGTTAAAGAGCTATCTTGCTAATCATAGTATTAAAAAATAAAACAAGTACATCATTATCATTGATTTTGACTGATGTCAATAGTATTTATATTATTTTATAATGTGATAGGTTTTGTGTAAAACATTTACATGATATTTTTATCACTACAAAAATATTCAGATTATTTTATGTTTTAAGAAATGTTATATAATAATATAATGATTATATATATTTGTGTAAATATTCATGAAGCTATATTCATAGTGTAGTTCAACTATTGTTTGTGAGGACATTATGGTGCAGTCATCATTGTTAATTCGTCGTGTATTGATTAGTGTGTTTGATAAATCCGATATTCTAGAATTTGCGCGGTCATTAATTCAACGGGGCATTCAATTGTTATCTACTGGGGGTACTGCTCAAATATTGTCTGATGCTGGATTGCCAGTAATTAAAATTTCTGATTATACTGCATTCCCTGAAATCATGAATGGACGTGTTAAAACATTGCATCATAAAGTATATGCTGGAATTCTTGGGAGAAGAGGGTTAGATGATGCTGTTATGCATCAATATAATATTTCACCAATTGATATGGTAGTAGTTAATTTTTATTCATTTAGCTCCCTTCTTATAAAAAATAAAAAATATTCTCAAGAAGAAATGTTAGAACGTATTGATATCAGTGGCCCAAGTATGGTGAGGGCAGCAGCAAAAAATTATAAACATGTAGCTATTGTAGTCAATAGTGATAGTTATAAAAAAATTCTGGATGAAATCAATTGTTGTAATGGATTCATCAGTTTAGACACTCGTTTTCATTTAGCAGTAAAAGCGTTTAAATATGTTACTGAATATGACAATACAATTTCTGATTATTTTAATCATCAGTTACAAAGTAACTATCACAAATCTATTACTAATGATGATAATTACAGTCAATCTTATTCTTGTTTTCCTAAAAATTTAACTTTTATGAATCTTAAATTTTATAAAAAAACAAGATATGCGTTATGGAGAAAATCCACATCAACGCGCAGCATTATATGTGGATATATGCAAAAAAAAGACAGGATCTATTGCAGCTGCTCATCAATTACAAGGAAAACCATTATCTTATAATAATATAATAGATATGGATACAGCATTAGAATGTGTAAAAATGTTTGATGAACCAACTTGTGTGATTGTGAAACATACTAATCCATGTGCTGTAGCTACATCTGATACTATTTGTGCTGCGTATGTTAAAGCTTATCAATCAGATCCAATTTCTGCATTCGGAGGAATTATCGCTTTTAATAGATCTCTAGATAAAAAAACAGCTCAAGCTATTATTAGTCAACAATTTGTCGATGCAATTGTTGCTCCGAACATTAATCAAGATTGTATTAGTGTTATATCTAGTAAAAAATATATACGAGTATTGACATGTGGTATGTGGCGCCCACGAATATCAGATATAGATTTCAAACGAATTAATGAAGGATTGTTAATACAAGATTGTGATGTTATGACGAATTTAGAACATTTAGAGATAGTTACTATTCGGAAACCAACAAAAGAAGAAATGAAAGATGCATTGTTTTGTTGGAAAGTGGTTAAATTTGTTAAATCTAATGCAATCGTTTGTGGGAAAAATTGTCAAACTATAGGTATTGGAACTGGTCAAATGAATCGAGTGTCTGCAGTAAAAATAGCTACTTCTTTTCAAGAACGACAAGACATACTGAATGTTAAAGGGTCAGTGATGGCTTCTGATGCTTTTTTCCCTTTTTCTGATGTGCTGCATATTGCGTCCGAAATAGGTATCAATTGTATTATCCAACCAGGAGGATCTATTCGAGATCAGGAGATTATTAAAACTGCTGATCGATATGATATTGCGATGATTTTTACACATATTCGTCATTTTAGGCATTAATTGTTTAAAAAATTATTTTATTTTTATTCAGAGCATGTGATTGCTTAGATATTTTTGATAATCCATGATTATGATACATAATCATGGATTATCTGAATATGCGTAAATTTAAAATTAGTAATTAGTATTGTTTTTTATTATTTAAAATTTGTAACGTAATATTTTTTTAAGGACATATCGAATAGAATTCATTTTAGTTTATCAAGATTGGTGAAAAGGAGGAATTTTTGCATACAAAAAATGTAAACGTTGTGATGATAATATTTATTTTTTTATTTTGATTTATATTATTGTTCATTAGCTAGATAAACAAGTATTTATATTGCTTCAAATTATAACTTTTAATATACATTAGGAGATGTATGTTTGTTTATGTATCTATAAATATAGTTTATTGTGTCAATAAAGTTAGATGGCTACATAATTATAAATTGTTCATTTTATATGGATTAAAGAGTGTCTTGAGAGAATAAAAACTGTACATTCATATTTAGTTTTAACATATGAAATTGTAGTTTAAAATTAAAGTATAGCTTAGTAATAATGTCAGTTCATATAATACTAAATTTATGCTGATAACGTAATTTTGCAATATAGTTTTCTGGTTATCATATTTCTAAAAATTCTGTTTATTTAGTAGAAGTTGCATTTAATAGTTCAGTTAAGTTCGTCGATGCTTCATCTGCTGTAATTTGAGCAGAAAAATTTGTTATTGAATATTTTTCTGTTTCTTTCTTATTATTGGTATGGCGATGATGTATGCGTTCTTGATGATAAGAGTAGCCAGTTCCAGCCGGGATCAACCTACCAACAATGACGTTTTCTTTAAGACCGCGTAGTTCATCTCGCTTTCCGGCTACAGCTGATTCTGTCAGTACGCGTGTTGTTTCTTGAAAAGATGCCGCAGAAATAAATGATTCTGTCGCTAATGAAGCTTTGGTTATTCCTAATAGATTACGTATAAAACTTATTTTTACTTTTCCTTCATTTTCTAATTTTCGATTAGCAATTTTAATGCGCGAATATTCTACTTGTTCACCTACTAAAAAATCAGAACTTCCTGACCGGATTACAGTGGCTTTGCGTAACATCTGACGCACAATAACCTCTATATGTTTATCGTTGATTTTTACTCCTTGTAGACGATAAACATCTTGTACTTCATTTACAATGTAACGAGTTACAGCGTGTACTCCACGTAATCTTAAAATATCGTGTGGAGATTCTGGGCCATCAGAAATGATATCTCCACGATCTACATATTCACCTTCAAAAACATTAAGATGGCGCCATTTTGGAATCATTTCTTCGTAAATGTCACCGTCTTCAATAGGAGATATCATTAAACGACGTTTTCCTTTGGTTTCTTTTCCAAAAGAAATAGTCCCGCTAATTTCTGCTAAAATCGCTGATTCTTTTGGACGACGTGCTTCAAAGAGATCGGCAACACGCGGTAAGCCGCCAGTGATATCCTTAGTACCGCTACTTTCGTACGGTAGCCTTGCTAATATATCTCCACAAATAATTCTGGATCTATCAGCTAATTGAATTACACTTCTACCAGGTAAAAAATATTGAACAGGCGCATCTGTACCTGGAATAAAAATATCATAACCATTAACATCTACTATTTTTAATGTAGGTCTTAAATCTTTAGCGCCACCGCCACTTACACGTTCAGAGGTATCCAATATGACAATGGAAGTCAATCCTGTTAATTCATCTGTTTGTTTAACAATACTTTGGCCATCTACCATATCAATGAATTGGACAAATCCACTTACTTCAGCAATTACTGGCATAGTATGTGGATCCCAATAAGCTACTATTTCTCCATGTACGACTTTTTCTTCATTTTTTTTAGTTATTATAGCTCCATATGGTACTTTATAGCTTTCTTTGGTACGAGAAAATTGATCAACAATTTTAAGCTCGGTGTTACGCGATATTACTACTAATTTTCCCTCTCCATTAATTACGGATTTGATATTTTTTAAATGGACAGTACCTGTATTTTTAATTTGAATGCTTGATTCTAAAGCAGATCGGGAGGCAGCTCCCCCGATATGAAAGGTACGCATAGTTAATTGGGTGCCT
Organism: Blochmannia endosymbiont of Camponotus sp. C-003; assembly: GCF_023585685.1. Taxonomy (NCBI): domain Bacteria; kingdom Pseudomonadati; phylum Pseudomonadota; class Gammaproteobacteria; order Enterobacterales; family Enterobacteriaceae; genus Candidatus Blochmanniella; species Blochmannia endosymbiont of Camponotus sp. C-003. The sequence goes on along the minus strand of NZ_CP097764.1, from coordinate 738,806 downwards.
GGCTCACCTATAGATTGAGCAGCAATAACACCAATTGCTTCTCCTTTATTTACAAGTTGCCCTCGAGCTAAATCTCGGCCATAACATTGGGAACAGACACCAAAATCAGTATCACAAGTCACAACCGATCGTACTTTCACGGTATCAATGGAATGTTCATCTAAAATATCGCACCAATATTCGTCTAATAAAGTGTTACGTTCTATCAATACTTTATTATTACCTAAATTATTGGATTCTAGAACAGCTTCCGCTAAAACTCGACCTAATACACGTTCTCGTAGCGGTTCTTTTACGTCTCCACCTTCAATAACAGGGCCCATTACGATACCGGACAATGTATTGCAGTCGTTTTGAGTAATTACTAAATCCTGAGCGACATCTACTAAACGACGGGTTAAATAACCAGAATTAGCTGTTTTTAAAGCAGTGTCAGCTAATCCTTTACGTGCTCCATGCGTAGAAATAAAATACTGTAATACATTTAATCCTTCCCGAAAATTTGCAGTGATAGGTGTTTCAATAATTGATCCATCTGGTTTTGCCATTAAACCACGCATTCCGGCAAGTTGGCGAATTTGTGCTGCTGATCCACGAGCTCCAGAGTCTGCCATCATAAAAATATTATTAAATGACGCTTGATTTTCTGATTGTCCATTACGATTTATCACTGTCTCAGTAGCTAAGTTATCCATCATTGCTTGTGCAACACGTTCATTGGCGGCAGCCCAAATATCGATAACTTTATTGTAGCGTTCTCCTGCTGTCACTAATCCAGTTTGAAACTGTTCTTGTATTTCTGCCACTTCAGATTCAGCTTCATCGATGATATCAGCTTTTTTCAAAGGAATCATCATATCATCGATACCGACAGAAGCTCCAGAACGAGCAGCATATGCAAATCCAGTATACATAATTTGATCGGCTAAGATAACAGTCGCCTTCAGCCCTAGTAAACGATAACAACTATTCAACATTGTGGATATAGCTTTTTTTCCTAATACTTGATTGACTAATATAAATGGTAATCCTTTCGGAACAATCATCCAAAATATAGAACGTCCTATCGTACTATTGACAAGATTTGTGTTTTCTGACCATTCTCTATTTTTATCATCATATTCGTATTCAGTAATACGTATCTTAATGCGAGCATGTAGTTCAGCTAAACCTAAACGATACAGATATTCTGCTTCTTTTGGACCAGTTAATATCATTCCTTCTCCTTTAGCATTTAAACGTTCACGAGTCATATAATACAAACCTAATACTACATCCTGAGATGGGACAATAATAGGTTCTCCATTAGCAGGAGATAAAATATTATTAGTAGACATCATTAAAGCTCTAGCTTCTAATTGAGCTTCTAATGTTAATGGTACATGCACTGCCATTTGATCGCCATCAAAATCAGCGTTATAGGCGGCGCAAACCAATGGATGTAATTGGATGGCTTTTCCTTCTATTAACACTGGTTCAAAAGCTTGAATTCCTAATCTATGTAATGTGGGGGCACGATTTAACATTACTGGATGCTCTCGAATTACGTTATCCAGAATATCCCATACCACAGCTTCTTCTCGATCTACCATTTTTTTAGCTGCTTTAATAGTATTAGCAAAACCTTGCAATTCTAATTTTCCATAAATAAATGGTTTAAATAATTCTAAAGCCATTTTTTTTGGTAATCCGCATTGATGTAATTTTAAATAAGGCCCCACAGTGATTACCGAACGACCAGAATAATCAACACGTTTTCCTAAAAGATTCTGGCGAAATCTACCTTGTTTACCTTTAATCATATCAGCTAAAGATTTCAAAGGACGTTTATTAGAACCAGTAATTGCGCGTCCTCTACGCCCGTTATCTAACAATGCATCTACCGCTTCTTGTAGCATTCTTTTTTCATTGCGTACTATGATGTCTGGAGCAGATAAATCTAATAATCGTTTTAATCTGTTGTTTCTATTGATGACGCGGCGGTACAGATCATTTAAGTCAGAAGTAGCAAAACGTCCTCCATCTAATGGAACCAATGGTCTTAAATCTGGAGGCAATACTGGTAACACATTTAAAACCATCCATTCAGGTTTATTTTCAGAATATATAAATGCTTCAATTAATTTTATACGTTTTGTTATTTTTTTTCGTTTCGTTTCAGAATTACTATCTTCTAATATTTCTCGTAAGTATTCGCATTCATTTTTTAAATTTGTATTTCTTAATAAAATTTGAATGGCTTCGGCTCCCATTTTCGCTTCGAATTCATCTCCAAATTCTTCTAATGCATCTAAATATTCCTCTTCAGTTAAGATCTGACGACATTCGAGGTTAGTCATACCGCTTTCAACTACTACATAGGATTCGAAATATAGAACGCGTTCTATATCACGTAGTGGCATATCTAATAATAAACCAATACGTGATGGTAATGATTTGAGAAACCAAATATGAGCAGTAGGAGAAGCTAATTCGATATGCCCCATACGTTCACGTCGTACTCTACTTTGTGTTACTTCTACTCCGCATTTTTCGCAAACTACTCCACGATGTTTTAGACGTTTATATTTACCACATAAGCACTCATAATCTTTAATAGGGCCAAAAATACGTGCACAAAATAAACCATCTCGTTCAGGTTTAAAAGTACGGTAATTAATAGTTTCCGGTTTTTTTACTTCACCAAAAGACCATGATCTAATCATATCTGGAGAAGCAAGTGCAATTTTAATTGCATTAAATTCTTCTATTTGAGTATGTTGTATTTTAAAAAATCTTAGTAAATCTTTCACAGATGAGCCTTTATTAGAGTTATACCTGTTAAATACGATAAATACTGTATGCTGATAAATATGTCTATTATATAGAGATTATGTTAAAACATTAATCTTCTAGTTCAATATTAATGGCTAAAGAACGAATTTCTTTTAATAAAACATTAAAAGACTCAGGCATTCCAGGTTCCATCGTATGATTGCCATCAACAATATTTTTATACATTTTAGTTCGTCCATTTACATCATCTGATTTTACAGTTAGCATTTCTTGTAAAGTATATGATGCACCATAAGCTTCTAGCGCCCATACTTCCATTTCACCAAAACGTTGACCTCCAAACTGAGCTTTCCCACCTAAGGGTTGTTGAGTTACTAAACTATAAGAACCAGTGGAACGCGCGTGCATTTTATCGTCGACTAAATGATTCAATTTTAACATGTACATATAACCCACAGTAACTTGTCTTTCGAATGCTTCTCCTGTGCACCCATCAAACAATGTAATCTGACCAGAGGCAGGTAATCCAGATAATTTTAAAAGATCCTTAATTTCTTTTTCTGTAGCGCCATCAAATACTGGAGTAGCAATAGGCATCCCTTTTTTTAAATTTTTAGCTAATTTTAATATTTCTACATCTGAAAATGAATTAAGATCAATGTGTTGACGTAAACCTTCTCCTAAATTATATGCTTGTTGCATAAATCTTCTTAATTGATTGGCTTCTTTATGTTGTTGCAACATAAAGTTGATTTTATCTCCAATACCTTTTGCTGCCATACCAAGATGTGTTTCTAAAATTTGACCAATATTCATTCGAGATGGCACTCCAAGAGGATTGAGTACAATGTCTACCGGTATTCCGTGCTGATCGTATGGCATATCTTCGATGGGGTTAATTTTAGAGATTACTCCTTTATTTCCATGTCTTCCTGCCATTTTGTCACCAGGTTGTATTTGGCGTTTTACAGCTAAAAATACTTTAACTATTTTTAAAATACCGGGGGCTAATTCGTCTCCTTGAGTGATTTTACGATGTTGAATTTCTAATTTTTTTTCAAACTCGTGTTTTAAATCAAAATATTGTTTAGCCAATTGCGATAATTGACATTGTTTTTCTACATCTGATAAGACCATATTAAACCAAGTATTGCGATTAGTTTCAAACAATTTCTTTTTATCAATTCCACTGGCTATTAATACATCGTAGACACGATCAAATAAAGCGGATTCAAAGATTTGTAATTCTTCATGTAAATCTTTTTTAATCTGTTTTAACTTATCGGATTCAATTATTAATGAACGTTTATCTTTATTAATACCGTCTCTAGTGAATATTTGTACATCAATTACGGTGCCGCAAACTCCGTTGGGGACACGTAAAGATGAATCTTTTACATCGGATGCTTTTTCACCAAAAATAGCGCGTAATAATTTTTCTTCCGGCGTTAATTGAGTTTCTCCTTTGGGTGTAACTTTTCCGACGAGGATGTCTCCTCCTATGACTTCTGCTCCGATATAGATAATTCCAGATTCATCTAATTTAGATAAAGCTATTTCTCCTATATTTGGAATGTCAGCTGTGATTTCTTCAGGTCCTAATTTAGTATCACGAGATATACAGGTTAACTCTTGAATATGTATACTGGTAAATTTATCTTCTTGTACTACGCGTTCTGAGACCAACATCGAATCTTCGAAATTATACCCATTCCAAGGCATAAATGCAATCCGCATATTTTGACCTAGAGCTAGTTCTCCTAAATCAGTAGACGGACCATCTGCTATAACATCTCCATGTTCTATTGATTCTTCTAAAGCCACACACGGATGTTGATTTATACAGGTATTTTGATTAGATCGAATATATTTTGTTAAGTGATAGATATCAATTCCTGATTCTTCAGTATGTATTTCATTCTTATTAACATGTATTACAATACGTGATGCATCTACATATTTAACGGTACCGCCGCGCTTAGCTACCACAGTAACACCGGAATCTATCGCTACTGCGCGTTCCATTCCAGTGCCTATTAATGGTTTTTCGCTACATAAAACAGGAACGGCTTGGCGTTGCATATTTGCACCCATAAGAGCACGGTTAGCATCATCGTGTTCAAGAAAAGGGATTAATGAAGCAGCAACTGAAACTATTTGTTGTGTGGATACATCCATGTAATCAACTTGGTCTTTCTTAAAAAGACCAGATTCACCTTTATTTCTGCAAGTTACCAGATCGTTAATAAATTCTCCTTTTAAATTTAGGTTTGTATTTGCTTGAGCAATAACGAAATCACCTTCTTCAATTGCAGATAAATAATGAATGTCATTACTGACAACACCATTTTGGACTTTTCGGTATGGAGTTTCTAAAAATCCGTATTTATTAGCTCGAGCATATACAGACAATGAATTAATTAAACCTATATTTGGTCCTTCTGGAGTTTCGATTGGGCAGACTCGACCATAATGCGTGGGATGGACATCACATACTTCAAATCCTGCGCGTTCTCTAGTTAAACCTCCTGGCCCTAAAGCAGATATACGACGTTTATGAGTAATTTCTGATAATGGATTATTTTGGTCCATAAATTGCGATAATTGACTAGAAGTAAAAAACTCTCTTACTGCAGCTGAGATTGGTTTAGCATTAATGAGGTCTTGAGGCGTTAACATATCTAAGTCACCTAAAGATAATCGTTCTTTTACTGCACGTTCTACTCTAACTAATCCAATTCTAAATTGATTTTCTGCCATCTCACCTACAGAACGAATGCGTCGATTTCCTAAATGATCGATATCATCTACTTCTCCTTTACCGTTTCTAATATCAATCAATTTTTTTATTACATCAACAATATCATTTTTTTTTAATATCCCTAAATCTTCTATTTGTGCTCGTTGTAATGAACGATTGAATTTCATTCTTCCTACAGACGACAAGTCGTAACGTTCTTCTGAAAAAAATAAGTTTTCAAATAAATGTTCAGCAGCTTCTTTAGTTGGTGGTTCTCCTGGACGCATTACACGGTAAATTTCTACTAATGCATCAACTCTATTTGTAGTTGTGTCAATACGTAAAGTTTCAGAGATATAATTACCATAATCTAGATCGTTGCTGAATAATGTTTCTATGGATTCATATCCTGATTGAATTAGGTTGTGTAATATATCAGTAGATATTTCTGTATTAGCTGTGACAATAGGGGTATTTGTATTTTTATCAAAATAGTCTTTGATAACAACTTTTCCAATTATATAATCTATGGGTACTTCAATTTTTGAAATTTTGTCTTTTTTTAATTGACGGATGTGTTTAGCTGCAACACGACGTCCCTTTTTGACATATGTAACACCATTAACAGTAATATCAAAAGATGCTGTTTCACCACGTAATCTTTCAGGGATCAAATGCATATATAATGTATTATTTTGAATTTCGTATATTACTTTGTTAAAGAATATATTTAAAATTTGATCAGTAGTGTAATTTAAAGCACGTAATATTACTGTTACTGGTAACTTGCGTCGTCGATCAATGCGAACAAATAAATTGTCTTTTAAGTCAAATTCAAAATCTAACCAAGATCCACGATATGGAATAATACGTGCATTATATAATACTTTACCAGATGAATGTGTTTTTCCTTTATCACTATCAAAAAATACACCGGGACTTCTATGTAATTGAGATACAATAACTCGCTCGATACCATTGATGATAAAAGTACCATTGTTAGTCATAAGAGGAACTTCACCCATATATACTTCTTGTTCTTTAGTGTTTTTTATTATGTTATTTAAACCATCGCGTTCATAAATAATTAAACATAGACGCACGCGTAACGGGGCAGAAAAAGTGGCGCCGCGTGTTTGACATTCTTTTACATCAAATGTTGGTTCTCCTAATTGATATTGGATGTATTGTAATTCAGCGTTTCCATTATAGCTTTTAATGGGGAAAACAGATCTAAGAGCCGCTTCTAATCCACATTGTCTTTCTGGATCTTGTTTAATAAACTTTTGAAAAGAATCAATTTGAATAGAAAGCAGGTATGGAATATCTAAAATTTGAGGGCGTTTTCCAAAGTCTTTACGAATACGTTTTTTTTCAGTATAAGAATACACCATACAGTTCCCTCGATAGTTAATATGGGTGATTGTTTTTTAAGAAACAAGCTATCTGTTGCTATATAATAAATAATATAGTGATGAACTTACTATGTCTTACTTTAAGATGTAGACATATAAATCATGTATGTATTTTATTTTCTAAACGAATATATAATTTAGAAGTATCATATTTTATTATTTGTTAAATACTAAATACCATTTCCATATATATGGAAATAAAATCTTATATATAGCCAACAAACACATCAATAATAAATTGTTGGATTTGTTTTCATTTTATTTCGACAGATGCACCTATTGTTTCTAGAGTTTTTTTTAGGGTTTCAGCGTCATCTTTGTTTATTGATTCTTTTAAAATGACAGGCGCAGATTCTACTAATTCTTTAGCTTCTTTTAATCCTAGACCAGTGATACTACGCACAGTTTTAATGACAGGAATTTTGTTACTGCCAATAGCAGTTAAAAACACATTAAATTCGGTTTGCTCTTCTACGATTGTTGCTGAAGAAGTATCAGGTGTAACAGTAGCTAATGAAGTTGCAGATACTCCAAATTTTTCTTCCATCATAGAGGTCAGCCGGACTATATCCATAACAGACATATTGGAAATAGCATCTAAAATTTCTTCTTTTGTAAGAGACATAAAAATTTCCAAAAATATAAAATATTGAAAATATTACATAATTAAAATCATTGTGTATTCAAAATACCTACAATATTTTTTATTAAACAACTTAAATTATCATTTATCTTTTTTGATGAGATAATATATGTAAAATATGTATTAAATTTATTATACCACTTGTTTTTATAATCGTAATGAATCTAATAATAGATTCATTACGATTAGGTAAATTAGACAAGAGATTTATTTGAGACGCAGGAATAAATTTCCCTTCGAAAGCTGCGCCTTTTATTTTAAAATGCTCATATATTTTAGTAAATTTTACAAAAACTTGCGCGGCATCACGAGGTTGATGCACAGAAAATGCAATAATGTTTTGCCCTGTTAGAACTTCTCGCAAACATGTTAAAGACGTATTTTCAATTACTTTTTGCATGAGCGTATTTCGAACAACATGTATGTGCACATTAAGATCACGCGCTTCTTTTCTTAATTTAGTTACTTCATTAACAGCAATACCACTCAAAGATGCCACCACGGCAGATAAAGCTCTTTTTGCTGTTTTATGGATTGTACAGATAATTTCTTCTTTTTTTTTCAGATTTAATGCCATTAATAAACACCGTTCTGTAAATCTATACGTATAGATACATGAATGAGCTAATCATAAATTTATTGCATGTTCATAAAACTAATTCAAACTATGTGTTATTAAATATAAAAATTTTTTAAATTAGTGTTAATCGTCTGTATCTATCGGATAGGTAATAAATGTAATTATATAAATTCAGGATAATTAATAATCGTGAATATGTGTAATACATGTCTCATAATAATAAAAATCCCAAAAAATTATGTTAACATCCATTAACATAACACAACGGTCTCCGCATTTTCAATGAGATTTTAAACTAATTTGCAGATCATGTAAAGAATCTTATTAATAAAACTATCAATATTAATTAGGTTGTAACACAAAGACTGTTTTGATCTATAGATATAGATTTACTCATAGTAGTGGCAATAGTTATTTTTTTAATATATGTTCCTCTATATAGGACTGGTTTAGATTGTTTTAAGGATACTATTAATGCTTCTAAGTTTTCTTTAAGTTGTATGATATCAAAATTAATTCTTCCGATAGTAGAATGAATAATTCCGTTTTTATCATTTTTATAACGTATTTGACCCAGTTTAACATTTTTGACTGATTCTGCTATATCATGAGATACAGTGCCCATTTTAAGGCTAGGCATTAATCCTATTGGTCCTAAAATAGGGCCTAATTTGCTTACTATATTCATGACATCAGGCGATGCAATTACTACATCTGGTCGATATTTTTTATTTTTTATTTGATCATATAAATCTTCTAGTCCAGCTATATCAGCTCCTGCATTTTTAGCTGATACTATATTGTCTCCTTGAGTGAAAACAGCAACATGAATATTGCGACCAATACCATGTGGCAGAATCACATTATTACGTATATTTTGATCAGATTTACGCGCATCAATTCCTAAATTAATAGCGGTATCAACACTTTCAATAAATTTAACTCTTTTCATTTTTTTTAATAATTTTAATCCATCTAACACATTGTATTGTATAGATGTGTCTACGCAATTTTGCATCATACGCATTCTTTTGCTTAATTTATCCGTCATATCAATTAATCTTCCACTTCGAGCCCTATAGAGCGTGCTGTACCTATGATAGAACGCGATATTGATTCTATATCAGCTCCTGTCATATCAACAGCTTTAATTTTTGCAATCTCATAAATTTGAGTGCGCGATATTTTCCCAATATTTATTATATTTGGTTTTTTGGATCCAGATTGAATATTTGCTGCTTTTTTCAATAATATTGAAGCAGGAGGAGTTTTAGTAACGAATGAAAAAGAACGGTCACTGTAAACAGTAATGACAACTGGTATTGGTAATCCTGTTTCAAGTTGTGCGGTATTTTCATTAAATGCTTTACAAAATTCTATGATATTAACGCCTTGTTGTCCTAAAGCAGGTCCAATAGGAGGGCTGGGATTGGCAGCTCCAGCAGAAATTTGCAGTTTAATGTATGATTTTATTTTTTTTGTTGCCATATTTATTGTCCTAGCCAATAATATTTTCGGGTTTTATTTTGATTGATGACATGTTAATTATAACCACGAAACAATGATTATTTTTTCTGTGTAAGTTAAATATATCATTTTTATCTGCTAATTGTATATTAAGATTTTTCAACCTGAGAAAAATCTAATTCTACTGGAGTGGCTCTTCCAAAAATAGAAACTGATACTTTTAGCCGATTTTTTTCATAATCTACTTCTTCTACTACCGCATTAAAATCAGAAAAAGGCCCATCACTGACGCGAATAAGTTCACCAGGTTCAAATAACGTTTTAGGGCGAGGTTTATCACCTATTTGTTGTAATCGATTCATAATATCATCAACTTCCTTATCTCCAATAGGAGCAGGTTTATCACATGTTCCTCCAATAAAACCCATAACACGTGGTACACCTTTTACTAAATGCCAACTAGAATCATTCATGATCATCTGCACCAGTACATAGCCGGGAAAAAATTTACGTTCACTTTTTCTACGTTGTCCAGATCGCATTTCAACTACTTCTTCTGTTGGGACCATAATTTCACCGAACATTGCATCCATATTATGTAGTTTAATATGCTCACGTAAGGAATGAGCTACACGATTCTCAAATCCAGAAAATGATTGAATAACATACCAACGTTTCTTTAAAGTTTCAGTCATATTACAGCCTCAGCCCAAATGATATCACATGAATTAAAATAGTATCTAATCCCCATAGTAATAATGACATAATTATAGTTACTCCTATTACGATTAGAGTAGTGTTGAAGCCATCTTGATAAGTAGGCCATACTACTTTCCGGAATTCAGTACGTGATTCATTTCCAAATATGATTATTAGTTTTCCTATTTTAGTAGTTGACGCAATGTATATAGCAGCAATAATGATAACAAGAATTACTATGCTTCTCGCTACAACACTGTAATTGTGGCATACGTAATTTCCAATAATAGATATCGCAACTAATCCTGCAATGCTAATCCATTTAGTTATTTCTGATGCAAACATTTTTTTTTTTATTTTCATTCTTTCCATGCATATCAATACATTACTATATTATTATAATATATAGCTATCATATGATTACAGAATCATATATATCACTATATAATTAAAATATAATTTTAGATACAATGCCGGCTCCTATAGTACGACCACCTTCTCTAATAGCAAATCTAAGACCGTCACCCATAGCTATCGGAGCGATCAAATGAATCATCATTCTAATATTATCGCCAGGCATCACCATATCTACCCCTTCTGGTAATTCAATGGTACCAGTAATATCTGTAGTACGAAAGTAAAATTGAGGACGATACCCTTTGAAAAATGGTGTATGTCTTCCTCCTTCATCTTTATTTAAAATATACACTTCTGATTCGAAATGCGAATGCGGCTTGATATATCCAGGTTTAGATAGAACTTGCCCGCGTTCTACTTCATCTCGTTTAGTACCACGCAATAAAACACCAACATTTTCTCCGGCACGCCCTTCGTCTAATAATTTTCTAAACATTTCCACTCCAGTACATGTGGTTTTTATTGTATCTTTTATACCAACAATTTCTATTTCTTCTCCTACTTTGATAATACCGCGTTCAATACGACCAGTTACAACTGTACCCCGACCAGAAATAGAAAATACATCTTCAATGGGGAGCAAAAATGGTTGGTCTATAACACGTTTAGGTTCTGGGATATAATTATCCAATACATCTGATAATTCTAAAATTTTATTAGACCATATTTCGTCATTTTCTAATGCTTTTAAAGCAGATCCTCGAATAATTGGTGTTTTGTCTCCTGGAAAATCGTATTGAGATAGTAATTCTCGCATTTCCATTTCTACTAATTCTAATAATTCTTCATCATTTACCATGTCGCATTTATTCATGAACACAATAATGTGAGGTACTCCTACCTGCCTAGCTAATAAAATATGCTCACGGGTTTGTGGCATGGGTCCATCAGTGGCGGCTACTACTAAAATTGCGCCATCCATTTGCGCAGCTCCAGTTATCATATTTTTGATATAATCAGCATGCCCGGGGCAGTCAACGTGCGCATAATGTCGATATGCCGTATCATATTCAACATGAGAAGTATTTATGGTAATTCCTCATGCTTTTTCTTCTGGAGCATTGTCAATTTGATCAAAAGCACGTGTATAACCACCATATTTTTTGGATAAAACAGTGGTTATAGCGGCAGTTAGAGTAGTTTTTCCGTGATCTACATGGCCAATAGTGCCTACATTAATATGTGGCTTTACGCGTTTAAATTTTTCTTTGGACACCTCTAAACTCCTTAGGTCTATTTTTATAATTTTTCAAAAATCATTGAACCTAAATATTATTTATTATTGTTTAATTTGACGAGAATTTATGATAATTTGCGCTATACTGTTAGGCACTTCGTTATATTTTAAAAACTCCATGGAATAAGGAGCACGTCCTTGAGTTTGTGAACGTAAACCGGTAGCATAACCGAACATTTCAGATAAAGGAACTTGAGCGCAAATTATCTTGCCACTGATTGTAGAATTCTCTAAACCGCTGATCATTCCTCTTCGGCGATTTAAGTCTGCAATAACATCTCCCATGTAATCTTCAGGTGTTTCAATTTCTACATTCATAATAGGTTCTAATAATACGGGATGAGCTTTCATGAATCCTTCTTTAAATGCTATAGATCCTGCTATTTTAAATGCTATTTCTGAAGAATCAACCTCGTGATAAGAACCGTCAAAAATAGCTACACAAACATCTACAATTGGGTATCCAGCGAGAATACCGTTATTTATTTGTTCCTGTATACCTTTATCTACAGCAGGTATGTATTCTTTAGGTACGACTCCTCCTACAATTTCATTTAAAAATTTATAATTTTCTTCTTCATGTGAATGCATAGGTTCAATGCGTAACCAAACATGTCCGAATTGACCTCGACCTCCTGATTGACGAATAAATTTACCTTCTTGTTTTACACTAGTTCGAATGGTTTCTCGATAAGCAACTTGAGGTTTACCTACATTAGCTTCAACATTAAACTCTCTTTTCATACGTTCTACAAGAATTTCTAAATGCAATTCACCCATTCCAGCGATGATAGTTTGCCCGGAGTCTTTATCGATCCATACACGAAACGATGGATCTTCTTGAGCTAAACGACTTAAAGCTAAACCCATTTTTTCCTGATCTGATTTAGTTTTAGCTTCAACCATCACAGAAATTACGGGTTCTGGAAATTCCATACGTTCAAGTATAATTGGGGAAGATGGATCACACAAAGTATCTCCAGTATCAACATCTTTTAAACCAATAGCTGCAGCAATATCGCCCGAATGAACGGATTTTATTTCTTCTCTTTTATTTGCATGCATTTGCACTATTCGACCGAATCGTTCACGTTTTGATTTTATGGGGTTTAAAACACTATCTCCGGAGCTCACTACGCCTGAATAAACTCGAAAAAAAGTTAAGTTTCCTACAAATGGATCAGTAGCTATTTTAAAAGCTAAGGCCGAAAACGGTTCGCTATCATTGGCATGACGCTGCACTTGAGTAGATCCGTCTTTTAGTACACCTGTGATAGATGTTATATCACTTGGGGATGGTAAGTATTCTACAACAGCATCTAGCATAGCTTGTACCCCCTTGTTTTTAAAAGCGGATCCACATGTTACTAATATGATTTCGTTGCTTAATACTCTTTGACGTAACGCTTGTTTAATTTCTTGTTCTGTCAATTGACCTTTATTAGATAAATATTTATCCATTAATTCTTCAGATGCTTCAACAGCAGATTCTATTAAATGCTTATGCCAAACATCTGATAATTCTATTAAATTATCAGGTATTTCACTATAACTAAAAGTGACGCCTTGATCTGATTCATTCCAGTGAATAGCTTTCATTTTGATCAAATCTATAATGCCAGTAAATTTATCTTCTGAACCTATAGCTAATTGAATAGGAACGGGATTAGCAAATAATCTAGTTTTTAACTGTTCTACAACTCGTAGATAATCTGCGCCTACTCGATCCATTTTGTTTATAAATGCAATACGTGGTACTTTATATTTATTTGCTTGACGCCACACTGTCTCAGATTGAGGTTGTACGCCTCCTACAGCACAATAAATCATTACTACCCCATCAAGTATACGCATAGAACGTTCTACTTCAATGGTGAAATCCACATGTCCAGGAGTATCTATAATATTAATACGGTGCGACTTAAATTGATTAGCCATTCCTGACCAAAAACAGGTAGTAGCTGCAGAAGTAATTGTGATGCCCCGTTCTTGTTCTTGTTCCATCCAATCCATAGTTGCAGAACCAGTATGAACTTCTCCAATTTTATGATTTACGCCTGTATAAAATAAAATTCGTTCAGTAGTAGTAGTTTTTCCAGCATCAATATGTGCGCTTATCCCAATGTTACGGTACCGCACGATCGGTGTTACACGAGTCATTAATATCCTCAATAATATTGTTATAATTTAAAGAAAAATGTTGCTCTATTTTGAAAGATTATTGTTTTATGCAGCGTTTCAATATGTTTGAATAAATAACACTTAACAGTTCAATCATTATTAGAGGTGAAAAAAAAATCAGATGATGTTTATTCAGAAAATTTTATTACCAACGATAATGGGCAAAAGCTTTATTAGATTCTGCAACACGATGTATTTCTTCACGTTTTTTAACAGCATGCCCTCTACCCTCTATAGCATCTACAAGTTCACTCGCTAAACGTAATTCCATAGATTTATCATTTCTTTTTCGAGCAGCTTCAATAATCCACCGCATCGCTAGAGTATTTCTACGTACGAGACGCACTTCTACTGGCACTTGATAAGTAGAACCACCAACACGTCTAGATTTTACTTCTACAATTGGGCGCACATTGTTTAGAGCTATCTCGAATGCTTCTAAACGGTCTTTATTAGATTGTGTAAATAGAATATCTAAGGCAGAGTATACTATTGACTCTGCAATAGATTTTTTCCCGTTTAACATCAAAATGTTGATGAACTTTGCCAAAAGATCAGATCCGAATTTTGGATCTGGAAGAATATTGCGTTTTGTAATGATGCGACGACGTGGCATTAATTATAATTCCTATTGGACTAATAAATATCTTTATTTCAACTAAAAATAGTTAATAAAAAATTATTATATTTTAACTAACTGAACCGTTCTTTAATTTAGTTTAAATTAAAAAAATAAAAAAGATTTAATATTTCAAGCTATGATTTTGGTTGTTTTGTTCCGTATTTCGGCGACTTTTCTTACGGGAATTCACTCCTGCACAATCAAGAGCGCCACGAATAACATGATACCGAACACCTGGAAGATCTTTAACTCGCCCCCCCTCGAATAAGAATTGTAGCGTGCTCTTGTAGATTATGGCCTTCTCCTCCGATATAGGAAGTTACTTCCAATCCATTAGTTAAACGAACACGACATACTTTTCGTAATGCAGAATTTGGTTTCTTTGGGGTAGTAGTATATACGCGCATGCATACCCCCCTTTTTTGTGGGCAGGCTCCCAACGCTGGTACATTACTTTTAAAAGTTTTTATTGGACGTGCATTACGAACAAGTTGATTGACTGTTGTCATTATTAAAATCTCCACTTTTTTGATAAAACTATACCTCAAATAAATATATGTGTATTGATTTTTATTTGTTGTTATTCCTTCCTATAGCTTTAATAACAAACAACGATACTATTGTTAGTGAATTGTAGTTCAATAAAAATCATAGCAAGAAGTGGTATGATTATCCACTAAGTTTGGTTAAGAACACACACTGCATAAACAAAAACGATGTTAATGTATTCATCTTTTTATAAATAACTATTAAAAACGAGTATTTTAATAAAATTTTCCCTATTTTAGGAACATGAGAAGATGACTATTTAATAAATATAACATCATTGACCATACTATATGGTATTTGTAACAAAGTAGTGTTGTAAATAATAATACTGTATTTTATGTTAAAGAACAGTTGTGGGCCAGACATAGCATTGTGTTTTTACCTTGTTTATTTAGTTATATCGTAATAACAACATATTCGGTAATTAATCACATTTTTAAAAATTTATAGAAATGTAAATAATTGTGGCAAAGCATATTAATATGTAATATTCATCAGATTTTAGGAATAAATCACCCTAACATTTCCTAAACTTCTTTTATCAGATTAACAGATAATACCGGTAAGAGCAAGAGAAATAATAGAAATGAATAAAATGAATTTAACAAAAAATGATTTCATAGTTTATACCTATTATAAGATAATTTTATGTTTTATATAATTACGATTACTGTATGATTTTATTAATTTTTGAGTATATACATTTAAATATACATATCTAAATATACAAATTTAAATATTTGAATAATATTCATTTTATGAATATAAAATGTGGCATAATGCATTTTGCATCAATGATTTAACAGATTTATATTTTTTAAAAATTTTTTAGTTTATGATGAAGATGCACGAGACATTTCAATATTTTGAAATTTAATCATTTAAATATAATGATATATTTATTGTAGGTGAATACAATTTAAATATTTTATAATATTAGAACTGAAATATTGTAAATATATATATTGACAGATTATGAATTGAAAGTATTTCCTATGTGTATTAGGAAATGATAAAAAAATTTTTTAATTTTAATTATTTATATTTTGTGATTTTTAGTGTTAACATCGCAACTGTTTTGATAATCAGTTGTAATTACGTATTAAAATGGTACAATTATGTAATTAAAATTAAAAAATTTTTTTTATTATTTAACTCAGATGAGTTATAGTATTTTTAATTTGGAGTATCATTGTATAATTTATAATCAATATAATTGTTTATAAATTGAATTATAAGTTATTTATGGCATATTTTGTGTCTAAAGATTAATATGACTATAATCTTCAACATATTTTAAAAATATATTGTTTGTATAAATTTTTGTATTCAGATCATAAAATGAAAAATTATGTATTGTATTTTATATTAAACATTATGTATTGTATATTATATTAAAATTACTGTTATCTATGCATATATTAGATACAATCGATTGATTTATATTTTTCATTAGTGAAGGAAATAGCATAATTAATTTGAAATTTTAATAAATAAACTAATTATAAAATGTATATGCAGTGTATGATTGAATTCAATTTTAAATGAAGGACAATTTTTAATATTTCATTAAATAAGTTACACTAAAGATTAGTATAAAAGTCATACATTCATCTTATTTTAAAAATAAGATGAATGTATGAAGATAAACATTTATTTTTATTTATCAAATATACTAAATATGTTTTTGGAGTGTAGCATCATGATTTATAATTACTGCAAATAACAACAATCACATTTAAGTTTTTAACAAATTTGAAAAAATATTATGAAGTTAATACTTCATGAAATTGTTTAATATCTGATATCCTTGTTCACTTAAGATACTTTCTGGGTGAAATTGCACACCTTCCACGAATAGATTACAATGGCGAATACCCATGATTTCGATACATTTATCATCAACTTTGTTCCATGCAGTTATTTCTAAACATGATGGCATAGTGTTTGGATCTATTACTAGGGAGTGATATCGAACTACATTTAAAGGTTGTGTTACCTCATTAAATATTCCGTTCCCATTATGATGAATTAAAGAAATTTTACCGTGCATTACTTTTTGTGCATATTTTAATTTAGCTCCGAAAAACTGAGCTATAGCTTGATGTCCAAGACATACCCCAAGGATGGGTATTTTTTTATGAAAATAATAAATTGCATCTAAGGAAACACCCGCGTTGTCTGGCGTACCAGGTCCAGGAGAAATTACCAAACGTTCGGGAGATAATTGATCGATATCTGTAGTATTTAAAGAATCGTTTCTTCTAACTTCCACGATACCGCCCATTTCTCTAAAGTATTGATAAAGATTCCAAGTGAAAGAATCATAATTATCAATGATAAGGATCTTATTCATTATAGTTCTATAATTAGATGTAATAATAGGTTTAATTATGTCATGGTCATGTAGTTAAAAGTTTCAGATCATGGTCTTACAGATTAAGTTAATCATTAAGTAAACAATAGTACTCAAAAATGTATTTTATATTTATTGCGTTAAAGGTAATAATAATGAATACATAAAATACAATTTATTTACATATAAATAATATAAATTAAATACAGTTGTAATTGGTACATTAAATTTTTTATTTATTTTCAATAACCAAAATTAGTATGGATGATTAATTTGTGTGTTCTGTAATAGATATTAATTTATGAAATTAATAATCTGATGAAGATATTGTTACATGTGTATTTTGATAAATTTTAACAAATATACATATTGCCGTTATTAATATGATAATTTTAAATTGATTATTTTAATTAATTTCTCAATCCTATTGCTTTATACACTTTGTTTAAAGTAGCATTAGCTCTTTTTTGTGCTTTTTTTGCTCCTACATATAATATATTACGTAATTTGTCTTCGTTAACACGTTCAGTATAATAACGACTTTGTAATTTTTTTAACATCGATGATACTGATTTAATAATTTCATTTTTTAACTGGGAATACGTTTTGTCTTTAAAAACCTCTTCTAAACACATAATAGTTTGATCACTTATTCCAGAAAGTATTTCTAATAAATTAGAAATACCCGGTTTGTTAACAGGATCATATTTAATCATGGGGGGTTCATCAGTATCGGTAACAGCGTGTTCAATTTTTCTTGATACTATATTAATATCGTCTAAAAGAGTAATCGTATTACCAGGTCTACTATCTGATTTGGACATTTTTTTATTTGGTTCTAATAAAGACATAATACGAGAACCACGTGTAGGAATAAATATTTCTGGAATAACGAAAATTCTTCCGTATGCATGATTAAAACGTTCGGCAATGTTACGTGTTAATTCTAAATGTTGTTTCTGGTCAAAACCAACTGGAACTAAATTAGTTTGATATAATAAAATATCTGACGCCATTAATACTGGATAGTTAAATAGCCCGATATTAAGATTTTCTTTTTGTTGTTTTAATTTTTCTTTAAACTGGGTCATACGATTTAGTTCTCCAAAGTACGTATAACAATTTAATAACCAATTTAATTGACTATGTTCTGGAACATGAGACTAAATAAATATTATACTGTTATTAGGGTCAATGCCGCATGCCAAATATAAAGCTAATGTATCTAATGATGTTTCGTATAATTGGTGTAAATTATGCCGATTTGTAATTGCATGTAAATCTACTATACAGTAGATACATTGATAATCGTACTGCATTTTAACCCACTGACGTATCGCTCCGATATAATTACCGATAGTAAGTTTACCTGATGGTTGAGCCCCACTAAATAAAATTGGTTTATTCATACAGATATGTTCCATAGTGTTTATAATAAAACAAATAAAATGTTATTATTGTAAGGTTGCATAATAAAAACATGTAATTTGTATGATTATTAAATTACATAACTTAAAAATAGAATTATTTTATAAAATAAATAAATAATACATTAAATAATTTTTTTTTACATAGAAAACTATGGTAACAACATATAATGTTGCCTTTAATTATTTATCTACGAATAAAATACTAAACATCTTTCGTTATTGATTTCTCAAAACAGATCGAAAATCATGCATAACCTTGTAATAATTTGAAGATCCAAAGATGGCTGACCCTATAACAAACGTGTTTGCTCCGGCTTTTAAAATTGAATGTATGTTTTTTATATTAATGCCTCCATCTACTGCTAGATCAATATCATAATTGGAATTATCTATGAATTGACGTGTTTGACGTATTTTATTTAAAATCATAGGAATAAATAGTTGTCCGCTAAAACCAGGATTGACTGACATTAATACAATTAGGTCTATTTTATGCATTACGTATTCCAGACAGTTAAGGGTAGTACTAGGATTTAAAACTAATCCCGCTTTACATCCGTATTCTTTAATCAATTGTAGTGATCGATCAATATGTTCTGTTGCTTCTGGATGAAAACTAATATAATTTGCTCCAACAGCAGCGAAATCCGAAATTAATCGATCTATTGGTTTGGCCATTAAATGTACATCGATAGGGATATTAATGCCGTAATTACGTAGTGACCGTAACACCATAGATCCTAGGCTTAAATTAGGAACGTAATGATTGTCCATAACATCAAAATGTAAAATATCTGCTCCAGCAGATATCACATTGGTAATATCTTCTCCTAATTTAGAAAAATTAGCTGACAAAATAGATGGAGCTATTAAGAAACGTTTCATGTAATTTCCATTAAAGATGGTATCCTATACAATAGTTTTTTATTTTAATTTAATCAATCAAATAGTCAGATAAATTGGAGGATGATATTGCGATATTGTACATAAAAATATTTTAATTTTCGTAAATCTATCAAGACAGAATTGTTGCCAACAAGGATTTAGATTTTATATAGTTTGTGTATGGGAGCAATTAACTGTAGGTGTAGATTACTAATATTTTTATATCGTATAATGTATACATGGATCCCAAACATAATTTAGAATAAAGAACCTAATTAAATGTTACTGTTGATGATTATTGAATTGAGTTGCACTATAAAAAAATAACATATATGTCGATATTATTCATATATTGATCATATTCAATTTTAATACTTTTAATCACTAAATACAGTTATTAGTGTTAGTATCTTCAATGGATAAAGACACTAACTCATGGTTTACGTTAGAGACGGTTTTTACGTTGCCTATAGAAACAGGTAAAACTAAGTTGATCTGTCCTGATGTTGATTTTTTGTCGCGCGTCATATATTCCAAATAGTTTTCTGATGTCATTTCTTTTGGGCCGCGAACGGGTAAACCTGCTCGCGTTAATAATATTTTTATACGTCTTGCGTCACTAAAATTAAATTGATTTAAACGCAATGCAGTATTTACTGCCATCATGATACCTGCGGCTATAGACTCTCCGTGAGACCATTGTGAATAACCTAAGTATGATTCAATGGCATGGCCGTAGGTATGACCAAGATTTAAAATACTTCTAATATCCTGATCTCGTTCATCAATTGTAATTATAGATGCTTTTAATTCACAACAACGACGAATACAGTATACTAAAGATGGCAAGTGTAAAATTAACAAATCATCTAAATGGGATTCTAGCCAACTAAAAAATCTAGAATCAAGAGCTATGGCGTACTTAATGATTTCAGATAACCCAGAAGAAAACTCTTTCGTCGTCAACGTACTCAAGACGTCTAGATTAATCATAACTGCAATAGGTTGATGAAAAGCCCCAATCATATTTTTACCAAGTGTATGATTAATACCAGTTTTCCCTCCGATGGATGCATCTACTTGCGCAAGTAATGTTGTTGGAACTTGAATAAAACGTATGCCACGTTGGTATATTGCAGCTGCAAATCCAGTTATATCTCCAATGACACCTCCACCAAGAGCAATAAGTATTGTACTGCGATCATAATTTTTTTTCAGTAATTTAGTGAATATTGTGTCTAATGTAGTTAGAGATTTATTTTGTTCACCGTCTGGCAAAATTAGTTGATCAGTATTGATCCCTGATTTGATCAATAAATTAGATAATATATTTAAATAAATAGGTGCTACTCGATCATTGGTAATTACAACTACTGTATCCCCAACATTTAATGGCCAACAGGATGAAAAATTATTAAACAATTTGTCCGCAATAATCACTGGATAGCTTCTTGTTTGTAATTTTATGATAATTTTTTCCATAATAAAATCGTGAAAACTTTTAATATTACAATGATTAATTGATAATAATGAACGTCATATACCACTTTGGGCGCGAAGAGCAATAATTTTATTAACAACACTCCTGATATTTTGTTCGTTAGTAGAGATGCTTATATCTGCAATTTCTTCGTATAGCGGATTACGCTCTTTTGCTAACACTTCTAATAATGCGCGAGTATTTTTTGACACCGATGGTGATTTTAGCAATGGACGCCTTTTATCATGTTGTGTTCGCATTAATTGTTTGTCAATAGTTGTTTGTAAGTATACTACTAATCCACGATCGGAAAGATTATTTCGTGTTATGTAAGACTTGACAGAACCACCTCCAGTAGCTAATACAATTCCCTGTTTTTTCGTTAATTCATCGATGATTTTTTCTTCACGATCACGAAATTTAGCTTCTCCTTCTACGTCAAAGACCCAACTAATATTTGCTCCGGTACGAGTCTCAATTTCTTGATCAGAATCAAAAAATTCCATATTTAATTGACTTGCTAGTTGACGCCCAATGGTACTTTTTCCAGCTCCCATAGGGCCAATTAAAAAAACATTATTTTTTTTAAACATATTATTATGATATGAAAATGATTTCTTCATTTTATACGTTTCATCACTTTATATGAAGGATCTAACTGATCGATAAATGCACAGATATAAAAATATGAAGCGTTCAAATCATCGTATTTTTATAAATATACGTCCAATATATAATATATATAAACGATTACAATAATACTATTTATTCTCAGCACATGACAACATGTTATTATTGTAGTACAAATCTTTATCCAGATACAACTCAGAAACTTATTTATTCTTATAGAGCAGAATAAATTTAATAATGGATCAATGAATACGATCACATACGGGTACAGAAATTAATTTAAGTTTTATATAGATGAAGTGTTTTTGATACAATGTAATTATGTTTAAAATTAGTGATTTATAACATTTTATTGTTTTAGGATACAGAATGTTTTTATTTATAAGAGATAAAGAATTGGTTTAAAACATTGTGTATTATAGTTTTTACCTCATTTTTACATTGACATTTATCCATAATTGATAATTAATCACTGTTATACTTATATAATTAAAATCATGTATTTCTTTCATTAAATAATATAAAATTATAAGTTATCCCGTTTTAAAATTTATACTAATGTAGTATGTTGAGAATTTGGAATACATATATGCAATGTATGTATGAAGTTGGTCGTATTAATTATTATGATTATAAATTATTTTGATAAATATTGAGCTATAGGTTTCTTAATCATGAGCAATACTAGTCTAATTGAAAAAGAAAGAAAGGTCTCATTAGATTTTTAATGATAAAAAATTAAAAATTTAATATTAAGATTCTTTAAACTTTTATTAATTTGTGATTAGTAGTATTATAAAATATTTTATTAGAATTAATTGTTGCTGTCAGAAAAATAAATGATTGTTATTCAAATTTTTACACTGTATATCTTTACATGATAAAGGTGTTTTATAGATTAGACGTAGATATCATAACTATCTATTCGTGGATTTAATTATTCGTAAATATCTGTTATTAAAATATGATATTTGTATGAATTAATAATTATTTATACAAGATACAATTTTTGGTTTTTTGTATTATATATTTTATTTTTTAAAACATTTTTTGTTAATTTTTTTGAAAAAAATATAATAATTAATTTGCTGTCAATAGAGATCAAATTTTTAAAGTACTAAGATATATAAAATATGTTGTATTATATTTATTTTAAGTTTTATATTATTTATATGTTGGAATGAATTTGTTATAATAACTTTGAAATATCACTAATATAGTTAATGGATTTTTTAATTTATGCGCATAAACACAACTGTGTAATATGAATTTGTAAATCAAACACATAAAAATAATAATATATATATTGAAGGTGTATAAAATACAGTTTATGCGTATATACGCGATATACTATGGATTATTATATCTTTAAAATAATTAGGTATCATATCATATGATTTATATAACCCCAATTGCTCAAAAACATTTTGTTAAATTGCTAGTGGATAAAAAACCAGGAACTCAAATACGAGTGTTTGTAGTTCATCCAGGTACAGTTCATGCAGAATGTGGTGTTTGTTTTTGTCCGCCAGAAGAATTTAAATCCAGCGATATAGTTATTGATCTTAAGTTTTTTTCTGTACGCATTGATCAAGTATATGCATTTTTTCTTAAATCTGCGAAAATTGATGTAATGATGAATTCATTAGATTCTCAACTTACTATTAAAGCTCCTAACGCTACTAAAGAATTCAATAATACAAACAACAAGATGAACGATGATTCATTGGAAGAGCGAGTGAGACGTGTATTGCAATTTCAGATTAATCCTCAGTTAGAGCTACATGGAGGCAGTGTATCTTTAATACGTATTACCGAAGATCTATTAGCTGTTATTAAATTTTACGGGGGATGTAATGGCTGTACAATGGCTAGCTATACCATAAAAGAAGGAATTGAAACTACCTTAAAGAAACTTTTTCCAGAATTAAAAGGGGTATTAGATACAACGCAGCATCAACGTGGAACGCACTCTTTTTATTAAATATTTTATTTTTATTTTAATAAAAAATATTCTTAATAAGATAGAACTATAGGTGCATCTATCAATTAGTTTATTGATAGTTTTTGGTATTTGTATGTACTATTTACTTTCTTATTTTAATTATATATTTGTAAATTTAATTTTGTAAGAATAAATAAAAATTATAATAATTGACGTAACATCCTGCGTAATGGTTCAGCGGCGCCCCAAAGTAATTGGTCACCTACGCTAAAAGCTGAAATATATTGGTTGCCTGCATGCAGTTTCCTTAGCCGGCCAATAGGTATTTTAAGTGTTCCGGACACCATAACAGGATTTAATTTTTCTAATGATTGCGTAACATCGTTTGAGATAACTTCTACCCATTTATTATGAGATCGGAGTAATTCTTCTATTTCTATTAAACGAATATCTTTTTTTAGTTTTATAACAAATGCTTGGCTATGACAACGTAATGCACCTACACGTACACATAGGCTGTCTACTGTTATGATTTTAGAAGTATTGAGAATTTTATTAGTTTCTGATTGACCTTTCCATTCTTCTTGAGTTTGACCATTGAACATATAATCACCGATCCAAGGAATAACGTTGCCTACTAAAGGAACTTTAAAACAATCTACTAACAAGGAATTAGTTTTACTAAACTTAGTGATTATATGTTCAATATCTAGAATAGCTGTTGAAGGAGGTGTTAATAAATCAGTCACTATATTGTATATTTGACCCATTTGTATTAATAGCTCACGCATGGCAAGCGCTCCACATCCAGAAGCCGCTTGATAAGTAGATGTGAAGATCCATTCGATCAAATTATGAGCAAATAATCCACCTAGAGACATCAACATTAAGCTTACAGTACAATTACCACCTACAAATGTTTTGATGCCGTTATTTATACCTTGTTCTATTAATCTTTGATTAACAGGATCTAACACAATAATTGCATCATCATGCATTCTTAAAAATGAAGCGCTATCAATCCAATACCCTGTCCATCCTATTTTTCTTAATTTTGGATACATAATTTTACTGTACGTGCTGCCTTGACATGTAATAATAATATCTAAAGAATTAAGTAGATCGGCGTTATAAGCATCTTGTAAAAATAATTCTTGTGATCCTTGAATATTTGGAGCATGTTCTCCTATTTGAGATGTAGAGAGAAATATTGAGTGAAAATGGTTAAAATCATCTTTTTCTTTCATACGATTCATTAATACTGAACCTACCATTCCTCTCCATCCAATAAACCCAACATTTTTCATTGTCAATCTCACAGTTATTATTAAGTATCAAAATATATGCATCTCAAGTAGTATAAAATACTGAACATTTTCATATAATACACTGCATATTATATGAAAAAATTACACATACATACTATGTCATGCATGTATTATAAGTAATATATTGTAATTATGTTTATAATTAATATTTATAATTTACGCTATAAAAAGCGCGGTGTACATAAAACGCAAATAACTTTTGGGAAAATAATAATGAATGAAATGATATCAGCTACAGTTTTATTGTTTTTAATCATGGATCCTATCGGAAATTTACCAATTTTTATGTCCATATTAAAAGATTTAGAACCAAAACGACGTCAAGTTATAATAATTAGAGAGATGGTAATCGCTTTATTACTAATGTTAGGATTTTTATTCGTTGGTGAATATATTTTAATATTTCTCAATTTACATACTGAAACAGTTTCAATATCCGGAGGTATCGTGTTGTTTTTAATTGCCATAAAAATGATATTTCCTTCAGAAGAAGGCAATGCTACTGGGTCTTTAGATGGAGAAGAACCTTTTTTAGTACCCCTTGCTATTCCTTTAGTCGCGGGTCCTTCAATTCTAGCAACGTTGTTATTATTGTCTCATCAATATCCCCAAAAAACTAATTTTTTAATTTTGGCATTAATTGTGGCTTGGGGATTATCTATGTTGATCTTGATGTTGTCTAATATATTTTCGCGTTTATTGGGTAGTAAAGGTATTGGTGCATTGGAAAGGTTAATGGGTTTGTTATTAGTAATGATTTCTACTCAAATGTTACTCGATGGAATACATAGTTATTTATGTGTATGATTAATGATTAATTAAAAAATTAATTTATTTCATATGTAAATATATTGGATATTTTAATTTTTATTTTTAATAGATTTTTATCATATTAACTAATGCGCATGGTTGTTTAAAAAAATAAATATATAAAATTTTATATATTTATATGTTTCGTTAAAATACAATAATCTGATTTTAATAGAATAATATATATTCCATGCATTCACTACTGTAGTGTATAATATTTCATGTTAAAAATGTGATTTTTTAAAAAATTTTATCGATTATTAAAATTATGTTTTTATTGTTTATTAAAATGATGCAAATATTTTATTATATATGAATGCAAGATATAGGATCATATACATGATACTTCGTGTAGTAAATTTGCATGGTTACTCATTGAGTAATACTACATATTAAACCATAATATTTTTGAAAAATATTATGGTTTAATATTACTCGTTAATGAAGAAATGGATTATTTATTGGCAATAAATATATTGTAAATAATGAGGTACTGCATCATCCTTATTGCTTCCAATGATCTCTAGGGAAGGAAGGGCGTCTTTTAGTCTTTGTTGTGCGTTGCTCATTATACATCCTTTTCCTGTCATTTCTAACATTTCTCGATCATTCATGCCATCTCCAAATGAAATGCAATCTTTTAGTTGATATCCTAATAATTTAACTACCTTCTCTAAAGCCTGTCCCTTAGAAACCCCTTCTGGCATCACTTCAAGACATGTAGGGAGTGAAAAACTAATATTGATTCGATGATTCCATCGTGCATGTAATTTTTTTTCTAAAGATAGCAATCGTTTGTAATTATTACTTGTGAAATATACTTTATAGATACCATGCAAGGGTGATGTATCTTTCTGATATATGTGATAATCAGATGCATATCCGTTATAAAAACAACTTTGATGTGGTTTTGATCGATTGATCAACCATTTATCATTATAAAAAATATTAGTAATAATTTGAGAATCATGGTGTACTATACGTAATAAATCAGCTGTAATTTCTGTAGGTAAATCATAAGAAGCAATTAATTTTCCGTTGGCATTATGTATTTTAGCTCCATTGGAAGTGATCATATAAGAATTAATTTTCAAATTATCACGTATTTGCATGACATTCGTGTGATGTCGACCAGTAGCAAAAACAAAATGAATATTACGAGCAGTTAACAATTTTAGAATCTTTTTAGTAAAAGATGTTAATCGGTGGTCCGGCGTCAGCAGGGTACCATCTAAATCAGACACAACGACGCGAAACATTAGTTACCTCGTTTGTTTTACTGAAATGTAGCAATAACTGATATTATACATCAATGTGATTTCACATTATATCAATTAAAAGTTAATACATTATAGATATTATTTTGAATGATAATTTTGTTAAACGAATTTTTTTTTAAAAATAATTAAATATGAAAATTTTTAATTGTAAAATAAATAATTATTTTTGAAAATATTTTACAAGTTTATTAACTGATGATAATTAATATACATATTTAAAAATATCGAGTTTTTATTGTATCTTTACGTTGTAAAGATACATTCAGAATGCGATGTTAAAGTATTTCAGCTTAATCACATTAGTATTGTTTATAATGAACATTATGTATATTGATACCAATCATCATATTATTAATATTTATAGCCAATTTTTATATTTGAAATAGATGTATGGAGCAAGTCCTGATAGAATCATTAAAATAATGGCGCTAGGATAACCAAATGACCATTGTAATTCTGGCATGAATTTAAAATTCATGCCGTAACTAGATGCTATCAAAGTTGGGGGTAAAAAAATAACTGAAAAAATTTTTATAATTCTATTTTGTTCGATATTAATAAATCCCATTGCTGATTGAGTTAAAGAGCTTACTTGATGAAATACATATTCATTATGAGGTAATAGCGATGTAATTTCACTTAAAATATTATTAGCATATTGTTGTTGTACTACAGATAATTTTACTTTACGTATTAAAAATTTTATTCCTCTTTCAGTATCTAACAAGTTAACACGGATTTTCCAACCTATATTTTCCAATATAGCTAAATCAGAAAGTGCATGATCGTATTCTTCGATTTGTTGACCGTTCATAATGACAGAACTCAATGTTTCTAAAGTGGAATAAATATGTTCTATTTTATTTGCTAGATCATCAAGTTTTACCTCAAATAAATTTAATAATAATTCATAAGCATTTCCATTAATCAACAAATGATTATGTAAATGTTTTTGGTACATATAAAATACCGGAAATTCTTTTTTACGTGAGGTATATAGACATCCATTGTGAATGGTAAAGAACACACTAGAGTTATCCATTTGTTTTTGGTTGTTATATGTAAGGAAAAAAGAATGAATGTGTAATCCATTTTTATCTTTAAAAAAACGTTCAGTTTTGTTGATATCTTTCAGTTTAAAAAATTTTATTTTTTGGTGAAGTAATATATTTGGCATATAATTATGGTTATCGTCATGTGAATCTATTATATCAATCCAAATAATATTATTTAATAATGATGTTTTATCTTTTTCATTAATACGAAATAAATGATTATTTTTTAATTGAAATATATTAAACATATATTATTGTTTCCTTAAAGAATACAATTAGTCATACGCTATGATCACAATAACTAAAATTAGATAACCCAATAACTATTTTTTGTCACATAATGTCGATAATATGCATTACATAACACAAAAGAACAGT
This sequence comes from Blochmannia endosymbiont of Camponotus sp. C-003, assembly GCF_023585685.1. Lineage (NCBI taxonomy): Bacteria > Pseudomonadati > Pseudomonadota > Gammaproteobacteria > Enterobacterales > Enterobacteriaceae > Candidatus Blochmanniella > Blochmannia endosymbiont of Camponotus sp. C-003. Next base: position 709,904 of record NZ_CP097764.1, on the reverse strand, counting down.
TATAAATAGTCGCCATGAGGTATTAAATATCTGTAACGTGTAAATAATTCGTAAGGTTTTTTATTTATTTAATAAATATAATTCAATTATGATAATATATTTAAATATATCTGTGGATGTTATTTACTGAGATATTATAAGTCTAATCTTCAGATTAGAGCGGGCATGTTACGCCTAGAATGAAAAGGTTGTCAAATATTTATAAACATTTTCTATCTCAATATAGATATGTTTGAATTATATAATAATCTTAATGAGGATTAGAGTAATAACTCTCTGAAAATTTAATAAAATAGCAATACAAGCCCCTACCAATAACAGGGCTGCGCTCCTGATGAATGATGTCAACATACTTTTAAAAAGTCCTATTGGTAATTTATTTTAACAAAATCCAGATAGTGATTGAATGACCTTTTTCTGTAAATATAACGAGTTTCAGCATAAACTAATTGTTAATTTATGTAAGAACGTGTGATGTCAAATATAAATGAATCTATGGTTTTCTTTTAATAAATCCTTGTTAGTTAAAGAAATAATAATTTGGAAAATCAAGCCTATAATGAATACTTGGGAAAATTCTAATCCTTTTGAAGGATGTAGCATCATGTGTTGTACTGCATCTGGATAAGTGTTAGATGAATTTTATTCAAATTATTATAAAAATAAATATACGATAAAAATTGTTGTAACGGATGCGTATTTATTGTTAATTCTGATAGAATGTTTGTATTGTTCATTCATTGCTATCAACTCTTCAACATTTGTATATTTTCATAATATGCTGGTGTTGATGTATTTTTATACATATCCCATAATCCAATTTGTCTAACAATACAACAATTTGTTCATGAAAAGGTATAATTGGTGGGTATTTGACTTCTTAAAGAATCTATCAACATAATAAATTATTTTAAAGGCAATAGCAGATCTTCCTTTAAAAAATTTTTGTTTGAAATAAATAAGCTGCTTTCCACAAGCTTAAGTGACTTAAATGAGCGGATATTATTTATTAAATAATTTCTACAGTATGTTGACTAATTCTTCTATTAGGTGTGCATACTTCGTATGTAATCAGTGTTACTATTTCGTGAACAATAAATTTTAATAAGCTATGATAATATCTTTAATTTCTTTGTGTTCAAAAAATCCTGTCCCTCTGTATATTTGGTGAGATACATTATTTTTAATAAAAAATTTTTTTATAAAAAAGATTTTAAAATTATTTCAATATAAAACAATATGCGCATTTAGTGAACTATTTCATTTTTCTTTTTTAATTGATTAAGTTATTTTCTATGAATATAACTTCTTCTATTACGTTATCAGAACGATAAAAATCTTTTACGTGTTTATAAATTTTTTTTAAAACGTATGTCGTTTTAAAAAATGGGAATATCTGTAGTTCTTCAGATATTATCAGTAGATCGGTAGTTTTGTTCTAATTTTATATCTTCAAAATCCTCTAAAAATCTTTAAAAAATTTTTTAATTATGTTCCTTTTCAACTATAAATAAACAATCATCATCCCAACAACCATTAAAATTGTTATTATCCCTGATAACAGGTGTAAATTTATCATATTGAGGTGTATTAATATTTTGAAATTCATCTACCAACCAAAATATTAACAATTGTTTTTGATAATGTAAAACATCTGGATAATTTTAAAATAATATATATATGAATAATTTATGAAAATCTACTAATCCGGCATAGATTATATATTGTGTAGTCAAGATTCTAAGTTCGGAGCTATGATATTTATGTTGAATTTCTATTAATGTTGTACTTAGATTATCCCAATCTTATCTTTCTTTGTATTGATAGAACACATAGATTGCATGTGCTGCATTTATTTTTTATTTAATTTAAGTAAACGTGCGTATTAGTTTTTTAAAAAGTTGAATATTGGTAGTTCTTATCAAGAATTTGAAAATTTTTGGTAATAAATTTACATCATATGTAAACGAGTACGTAGTTATCTATGTGACAATCCACAAAAGTATTAGTCCACAAATTATTTGTTTTTTTTGAATACCAAAATACGTATGCAGTGATACGATTGTGTATTCATAAAAATCATTGCCATTATTAATTATGGTATATGTTTTTTTACTAATTGTAACTAAGGAGTACGATTATTATTAATATTCGAGTGGTCCGTTACTATTTTAGATAACACCAATATATTTTTAAAATTATTAGAAGTTACTGTTTCTTGCTATCTATTATTTAGTTGATCAAGAAGATTATAAATATTAATTAAAATATTACACGCATGGTAAATAATCGTTTATGAATATGTGAATTCAATACAACTATGAACATTATAATAAATATGTTAATGATGCTAATTTTGAAATTTTCAAATGTGGTAACAATGTTGTATCAATTGAAAAAAAATGATTTAAATTGTATTGACTAATCCAACAAGACTGCATCCCAGCATGCATAGCTCCTTTTATATCTGTATTTAAGTCATCTCCTACGTGTAAAATATTTTTACAGGATATTCCAAAACGCTTAGAAGCCAAATAATACATATCTGTATAAGGTTTAGCGCGGCCATGAATTCCAGCGCGTAATACATCTTGAAAATATTTTTGTAATCCACAAAAAACAGGATTTGCATTACCATTAGTGATTGCAATTAATGGCCATTTAGAACTTAATGCTGATAATACATCATGTGTACTAAAAGAGATACTGATTTTGTTGCGCCAATGTATAATAATTTCCATAGTATAATCAGCTCCTAATTGTGCTTCATGTTTAGTTAAACCTGATTGTAGTAAAATTATTTTTAAAGATTTCCAACGCCAATAATTTACATCATGGTAAATATCTGGTTCCGTAAGTCGAAGTGTTTTACGTGCTTGATAATAATCCTTTTTTTGTATTTTAGATAATGCGGGATGATATTGTTGTAAAAACAATAGTGATTTTTCTTCAGCTTGATTTATTATTGGATAATTATCGTATAATGTGTTATCTAAATCTAGAGTTATAGCATGAAAAGGTTGTAATGTACGGTAAAAATGCATAAGTTGTACCTTTAATGTTGTTAAATTAGAATCGTTATATCTTTCGTCAATGAAAGATGTATATATACGATCATCATACACATAAAATTAGGTATTAATTAAATTTTAAATATAAAAATATGTGCGTTGAAAAATAATATTTGTCGCAGGTTTATTGTATGTTTTGTAAATTAATGTGCCCATCATATACATAAGACGTTGATCCAATCATGTACAATGCATTACTTGCTCCTTTCCAATTTATTGATATAGTACCTCCGGGCAAGTTTACGTTTACTGATTCATATAATAACCCTTGTTGAATACCTACGGCAACTGCCGCGCAGGCGGCAGTTCCACAAGACTGAGTTTCTCCTACGCCGCGTTCATATACTCGTAATTGAATGTTATTACGATTGATTATTTGCATAAAACTTACGTTAACTCGTTCTGGAAAACAGTGATGATTTTCTAATGCTGATCCTAATGAAGTAACTTGGATAGTTTTTATTGATTCTACTAAAATAATACAATGAGGATTACCCATGGATACCATTCCACATAGTATGATTTCTGTAGGTAAGAATAAAATATAAATTTTTTGATATTGTGACGTATAAAATGGAATAAGTGTCGGATCAAAAATAGGTGAGCCCATATTGATAGATACGTGATTTTCATTCATGATGGATGAAATGATGTGATTGGTGCGAGTGCTAATATGAATATTTTGTTTTTTATTAGTTAATTTTTTGTAGTAGACAAATTGTGAAAAACAACGCATACCGTTACCACATTGGTTTGCTTCTGTTCCATCCGCATTATAAATTCTACAATGAAAATCTATTGTTGGATCATAGGGAGGCTCTACTATTAATAATTGATCAAATCCAATTCCATAACATCGATTTGCTAAATGTTTGATATTTTCAGCAGTAAGATGTATATTTTGTGTGATAGCATCTATGATGACAAAATCATTGCCCAATCCATTCATTTTGGTAAATCGCATATTCCCTCCACATGATATTAAAAATTTAAATGTGCATCACTCACTAATTTTTGAAAATTTTTTAATATTTTATTGTATTCAATTATTGTTTGATTTTATTGTATTTATGCAATCTCTTCAAAAAAAATGAAAATATTGTTGGTTACATTGTAAAATAGAATGAATAAATATGGTTACATAATATATAATCATGTATAAAAAGAATATAGCTCGTTCTGTTTAGAAAATATCTTATGTAAATTTCAAGAAATAATATTATTTTCATAATATCTATCTTTTGTTATCTATTTTAATTTTATAAATTTTACAAATGATTAACATATTTAAATTATAATTAATTTTTGAATCATTATAAATATGATTATGTTGGAATGATCTATAAAGATGTATTTTTATCTAAAATAAAAACATCATTTTTTAAGAGTACAGTTTTTGTTAAAAGTATTTTTTTTGACACTATTATAATAAAATTGATAGTATTTTAAATAACTAAAAATTTTTAAATCTGTGTTATGTCACAAATAGTATTTTTTTATTTTTATCAATAATCGAAGTATTGAATTTAAATAAATGGAATTAATTTATTCATTAATAATGATCAAACTATTTTATGCAGAATTCTTTATTTTTAATATTGACAAAAAATAATATAAAATTAAAAGTATTGAATGTGGTATTATTAAAATAATTATAAGTAATAACATCTGGAAAGAACTTCTTACATAACTCATCGAATAACTATTTATTGGAATATTAATCTTTCAAATATCAAAAAATTATGATGTGTACAAGATTAGCAATCTGAACTTAACGATTTATTTTAATAATTGATTACAAAAAAAGTAAAACTGATTGAATTAATCAAATTATTTATTTGTTTTACGAATTTTTAATAAATGTTATTTCTTATAATAAAATTGCATATGTAAAAATATTTATATTAATTGAAGATTAGATTTATATATTTTAACATAATTATATTAATGAAAAGTAAAATTTTAAAAATTGCTACACGAAAAAGTCGACTTGCTATTTCTCAAGCTCAATATGTTTATGACGAATTAAAACGTTATCATCCAACATTACACATAGAATTAATGCCTATTATTACAACAGGAGATAAATTTTTAAATATTGATTCAAAAAATAAAATTAAAAAAGGCGCATTTATTAAAGAATTAGAATACGCTTTAATAAACTTTCGCGCTGACATTGCTGTCCATTCTATGAAAGATATTACGGTGCCTGTGCCAAATGAATTAACTCTTCCAGTTCTGTGTAAACGCAATGATCCACGTGATGCTTTTGTTAGCGTAAAATACCCTAATATGGATACATTGCCTATTGGCAGCACAATAGGTACATCAAGTTTACGTAGACAATGTCAAATACGAGCGCAACGCCCAGATCTGGTCATCGGTAATTTGAGAGGTAATATAGATACTAGATTAAAAAAATTACAATACGGACAGTATGATGCAATAGTTTTAGCTGTAGCTGGATTAAAACGGTTACACTTACATGAGTATATTCGCGTTTATTTTGATCCGTCTGATTTATTACCAGCAATGGGACAAGGTGTCATAGCTATTGAATGTCGTTCAGATGATATTGATATTGTATCCTTATTATCTCCATTATATCATCGAGAAACTTCATTGTGCGTTAGAGCAGAGCGCGCGGTTACTACTTATTTAGAAAGTTATTGTCACTTACCAATTGCTAGTTATGCTGAAATTAAAGAGGATCAAGTGTGGTTACGAGCACTTATCGGGTTACCTGATGGTAGTAAAATTATTCGTACCGAAGGAAGAGCACCTTTGGATCAAGCAGAAAAATTAGGTTTTCTTCTTGCTGAAGATTTATTAATTAAATTTAAACAATAATATGTTTTTGATTTGATTTGATTTGATTTGATTTGATTTGATGTAATTGTGTGTCAAATAAAATTTAATGTAGTTGACAAAAACTATGAATATTTTAATTACTCGTCCTTCTCCACATGGAGAGCAATTGGTGAAGAAATTACTTTATTTTGGTAAATTTGCGTATCATTTACCATTAATTTTTTTTTCTGCAGGAAAAACATTGTCGTCATTAGAATATCAGTTAAATCTACTTTCTGAAGGAGATTTGTTATGTATTGTATCACAGAATGCAATTAAATATGCTCACAATCAGTTACTTGATGTAGGAATATCTTGGCCTACTAAATTATCATATTATTCTATTGGTCAAGCGACTAGTATAATGATGCACAAGTTATCAGGGATATTGGTGAAATATCCTAAATATCAGGAAACTAGTGAAAATTTATTACGATTACCTGAATTAATGTATAGTTATGGAAAACGTGCTCTTATTTTGAGAGGTAATAATGGACGTACTATTTTAGACTATACCCTTCAAAGAAGAGGAGTATTTGTTGCATCCTGTGAATGTTATAGTAGACTGCCATTGCAGTATGACGGGGAAAAACAATCATCTAAGTTGTTAGAATTAAATATTAAAATAGTAGTAGTTACTTCTGGAGAAATACTACAACAACTGTATTACTTAATTCCTGAATTCTATCGCACATCTTGGTTACTACGATGTAAATTAATCGTGGTAAGTTTACGTCTAGCTAAATTAGCTAGACGTTTGGGTTGGACAGATATCATCATAGCGCAGTCAGCAAACAATGAAGCATTAGTTCATGTTTTGATTAAACATTCGTAATTTTATGTTTCTAATTTGTATTTAACAATCATTTTATGAACATAGGCATGTAAAATTTTTAAAAATTAAAAAAATGCAATAAAAACGTACAATGATTCTCATCATTGTAAGGTTTATAAGAGTCGGCGAGAGAGGATTTGAACCTCCGACCTCCTGGTCCCAAACCAGGAGCGCTACCAAGCTGCGCTACTCGCCGATAGTTTATTAAACTTTCATGTGATTTTTGTATTATATGTTCTTTATTGAAGAATATTAAAATACTAATAAATAATACATCACATCATATTACATTGATAATATGATTGCAGTTATCCTGCTGCGAAGGAAGGGATTTGAACCCTCATGTCTTGATAAGACACTAACTCCTGAAGTTAGTGCGTCTTCCTATTCCGCCACCTTCGCTGTATTTCATTTATTTTTAATGGGGTGATTGATGGGATTCGAACCCACGACTTCTGGAACCACAATCCAGAGCTCTACCAACTGAGCTACAATCACCATAGATCAACTTCAATTTTTCATAAAAATTTGAATCAATCAATGCGTCCGACAGGATTTGAACCTGAAACCTTCGCCTCCGGAGGGCGATGCTCTATCCAGTTGAGCTACGAACGCCTAAATCTACATGAGTAGATATTCAGATTTATATTAATAAGAATATGAATCGATCAATTTGTGCTAATAATTTTTCCTACATATATACTGCTCATTGAATTTTATTACAAACAACACGTAGAAAGAAATCTATGAAAATTACAGAATGTTTTATAGTTATAATGTATTTTTAAAATATTTGTATACATTGCTGTATACATAAATCTATATAGTAGACGAAAGGATACAATGTGTAAATATATATCTTCAATATCAGTGTACGCATATTTTATCACATATCGATATTTGTGTAATATACATATATACTAAAATAATTAATTAAATTTATTACTGATACATGAAGATATGAGAAATATATAGCTGTATAATTATTGATTCTACCGCATCATTTAATTCATGAAAATAAATTATTGTAAAGAATATACATGGAGCAACAATATTCTATTGCATAGAATAATCAAAATTTTATACAAATAATCATTAAAATAAATTTTTATGTAAAAATCTGACAAATCGTGGACATAAAAAAATAGTAAATAGTCTGTTTTACAATATGTGTTTAATATAGTAAATAATAATTATCGTAATAAGTTAACAGCGTTTCATCATATCAAAGAATTCATCATTGGTTTTAGTCATAGATAATTTATTCATCATAAATTCCATGGCATCAATTTCACTCATTGGATGAATAATTTTTCTTAAAATCCATATTTTTTGAAGTTCATCTTGAGTGGTTAATAGTTCTTCTTTCCTAGTTCCAGAACGATTGTAATCAATAGCTGGGAAAACACGTTTCTCAGCTATCTTCCTTGACAAATGTAGTTCCATATTACCAGTGCCTTTAAATTCTTCATAAATTACTTCATCCATTTTTGATCCAGTATCTATCAAAGCAGTGGCTATAATAGTCAAGCTGCCTCCTTCTTCCATATTACGAGCAGCGCCAAAAAAGCGTTTTGGACGATGTAAAGCATTGGCATCAACTCCTCCTGTCAACACTTTTCCGGATGAAGGTACTATAGTATTATAAGCTCTCGCTAATCGAGTAATAGAATCTAACAAAATAATAACATCTTTTTTATGCTCCACTAATCGCTTAGCTTTCTCAATTACCATTTCGGATACTTGAACATGACGAGAAGCTGGTTCATCGAAAGTAGATGCGATTACTTCCCCGTGTACCAAGCGTTGCATTTCAGTAACTTCTTCTGGACGCTCGTCTATTAGAAGTACTATCAATACACAGTCTGGATGATTATGACTAATACTTTGTGCAATATTTTGAAGAAGTATAGTTTTTCCAGCCTTAGGGGGTGCTACAATTAAACCGCGTTGCCCGCGCCCAATCGGTGATGCTAGGTCCAATACCCTTGCGGTTAGGTCTTCTGTAGAGCCATTTCCTCGTTCCATACGTAATCGTGAATTGGCATGTAGTGGAGTAAGGTTTTCAAATAAAATTTTATTACGAGCGTTTTCTGGTTTATCATAATTTACATCATTGACTTTGAGTAATGCAAAATAACGTTCTCCTTCTTTTGGGGGTCTAATTTTTCCAGAAATAGTATCTCCAGTGCGTAAATTAAAACGACGAATCTGGCTGGGAGACACGTAAATATCATCTGGTCCAGCAAGATAAGAACTATCGCTTGATCTAAGAAATCCAAAACCGTCTTGTAATATTTCTAATACGCCATCTCCAAAAATGTCTTCTCCAGTTTTAGAATGTTGTTTAAAAATAGCAAAAATAATATCTTGCTTACGCATACGTGCTAAATTTTCTAGACCCATACCTTCTCCGAGATGTACTAATTCAGAAACTGGTATGTTTTTTAATTTCGTAAGATTCATCATTATGGATTCTTAAATTGGAGTTATATAATACTGTTGGTATTACAGATATAAAGTATACATGCAACATAATGTAATAATTTCCTTTATAACCCATATTGGAATTGCTTATTCTAAGCTCGCAATATCGAGCACGAACACACGTCAAGTGTTATATTTACTATCGGATTATTACAGAAAATAGATTTACAAAAATTTATCGGTAATCTTTTCAATCATATTGAAACTATGGTTATAATTAATTGTGCAAATTAAATTGTGTTACCTGTATTGCCACCATGTAATAGTAGCAATACGTTTAGATTCCATTATAAATTTAAATATTTATGATTAATCATATACACGTGAGCTATCATTCTACTGTAATCTCAAAGAAACGTCTACTAACATATAAAATAATTTCAAAAATTATGAATGTTTTAAACCAGTATCTGTGTTTGTATATATCTTCAAAAATTCTTGTAATTTTTGTTTAGACAGCAACCCTACTTGAGTGGATAACACTGTTCCATGACGAATTAATAATAAAGTTGGGATACTCTTAATTCCGTAGTGTTTAGTAGTTATTGGGTTTTCATCTATATTTAATTTTGCTACTTTTAGTATGTCACTAAATTCAACAGCAATATCTTCTAAAATGGGTATCATTGCTTTACAGGGATTACACCAGTTGGCCCAAAAATCAATTAAAAAAAGATTATTTTTTTGATTATTAGTAGAGTTTAACACTGTTTCTTTAAAATTAGAATCGGTCAGTTGTACGATAATTTGATTCATTTATCCTCCTTACAATTTATTTTATGATGATTTTACAATAATTATTGTGAGTGTATTTGTTGTTATATATGTTGTTGAACATTTAAAGTTCATTTGTATCAGTAGTTATACAAAATGATTTCATTGTTTTTTATTCAAAAAGAATTCATGTTTATTCAGAAGTTAATGTAATAATCTTTCATTGCAATACTGTCGTTATAATTATGGAAAGTTTATTTTTTAACTATTAATTAAATGATAGACTTTTTATGTTTTGCATATAGCTTCTTAGTTGAGTTCCAATTTTTTCTATTTTGTGATTTCTAATCATGTTATTGGTGTTGCGTAAAACAATGTTATCAACATTAATATTTTCGGATGACATACCTAAATCACCTCGTATTAAATTAGGTATTATAGTCTTTTTTAACAAAGGTACTACTGTGTCGCAAAATAAATAATTACCGTATTCTGCGGTGTCAGAAATTACCATATTCATTTCATATAATTTTTTACGAGCTATAGTATTTGCGATTAATGGTAATTCATGTAATGATTCATAATAGGCTGATTCTGGTGCTATTCCAGATTTTATCATCGTGTCAAAAGATAGCTCTACACCTGATTTGATTATAGCTACCATTAATACTCCATAATCAAAATACGTTTGTTCCTGAATTTTTTGTTGATAGTTTGGAGCTTGTTCTAATGGAAGTTGACTGGTTTGTTTTCTCCAATTAAGTAATTTAGAATCGTTATTTTCCCAATCTAACATCATTTCTTTAGAAAATATTCCATTAAGTATATTTTCCATATGTTGTTCGAAAATTGGTTTTAATATATTTTTTAGTTTTTCAGATAATATAAAAGCACGTATTTTAGCGGAATTAGATAATCGATCCATCATTAATGTAATGCCTCCTTGTTTTAATGCTTCAGTTATGACTTCCCATCCGCATTGAATAAATTTTCCTGCGTATGCAGCATCAACACCATTATTAATCATGTAATCAAAACAAAGAATAGATCCGGCTTGTAACATTCCACACAAAACAGTTTGTTCTCCCATAAGATCTGATTTCACTTCTGCTATAAACGAAGATTCTAATACCCCAGCTCGATGACTACCAAGTGCAAATGCCCAAGATTTTGCTAACGTCATGCCCATATCATATGCATTGTTTTCTTCATGTACAGCAATTAAAGCAGGTACTCCAAATCCTCTTTGATATTCTTGACGAACCTCTGTACCAGGGCATTTTGGAGCGACCATTATAACTGTAATATCTTGACGAATTTTTTCTCCAACTTCTACAATATGAAATCCATGTGAATACCCTAATGTAGCTCCATGTTTCATTAAGGGTTCTATTTCTTGTATCACTGATGTGTGATATTTATCTGGAGTTAAATTAATAATTACATCTGATTTGGGAATAATTTCGTCATAAGTTCCTACAGAAAATCCGTTTCGTGTCGCTTTTTCCCAAGATTCTTTTTTATTAATAATAGATTCACGACGTAAAGCGTATACAACGTTTATACCTGAGTCTCTCATATTTAAACCTTGATTCAAACCTTGAGAACCACAGCCTATTATGGCTACTTTTTTAGATAATAAAGATTGAATTCCATTGGAAAATTCATTGTTACTCATAAATCGGCATTTTTTCAAATGTTTTAATTTTTGCATAAAAGTTAATGTATTAAAATAATTTTTATTCATAAAATGTCTCTTTAAATAATGTTAAAATAATTTGATGATTTTTATCGCAATGTTTTATTAATTTAAAAATACTTTAAATACTGGATTAGTTGTAACATCGTGCCATTCGTATCCTAATTTAGATAGATATTCTTTAAATTCTGGTTCTTTTTGATTGGATAGTTCAAATCCGGCTAAAACACGTCCGTAATCAGTGCCATGATTTCTATAATGAAATAAAGAAATGTTCCAATTAGCACCTAAAGTATGAAGAAATTTCAATAACGCTCCCGGAGCTTCTGGGAACTCAAAACTAAAAATTCGCTCCTGTAAAGGTTGAAATAAACGTGTTCCTACCATGTATTTAACATGCAATTTAGCCATTTCGTTATCAGATAAATCTACCACGTGAAAACCATTAGAAAGTATTTCTTGTACTATCGTTTTTCTTTCGGAATGCCCTTGTTTTAAACGTATACCAATAAAAACACAAACGTTTTTAGATCCATTGAATCGATAATTACATTCCGTTACTGATCTGTTTCCTAATATTTTATAGAATTCCAAAAAACTACCTTTTTTTTCTGGGATAGTAATCGCCATTAATGCTTCTCGTTGTTCTCCTAATTCACAACGTTCTGAAATATAACGTAGTTCATGAAAATTTATATTGGCACCCGAAAGAACATGAGCTAATCTTTCACCGCGGATTGAATGTTTTTGAATATACTTCTTCATTCCAGCTAACGCTAAAGCACCTGAGGGTTCAGCAATAGCACGTACATCTTCGAATAAATCTTTTATTGCAGCACAAATTGCATCATTATCTACTGTAATTACATCGTCTAGGTATTCCTGGCATAAACGAAATGTTTCGTTGCCAACGCATCGTACAGCTACTCCTTCAGCAAATAGACCCACTTTATGCAACCATACTGGCATACCAACTGATAATGCGGCGCATAAAGAAGCCGATTCTGCTGATTCAACTCCTATAACTTTTATTTGAGGCATAAGATGTTTAATTAATACAGACACACCTGCAGCTAATCCCCCTCCTCCTACTGGAACAAAAATACGATCTAAATGAGCATCTTGCTGCAACAATTTCATCGCTAATGTTCCTTGTCCTGCGATTACCGTTGGATGATCGAATGGAGGAATAAAAGTTAATTGATGTTTATCAGCTAAATACATAGCTTTAATTTTAGCCTCATCAAAATTAGCTCCACATAATAACGGTTTTCCTCCAAAATCACGTACCGCATCTATTTTTATGTCAGCAGTATTTATAGGCATCACAATCACAGATGTAATACCTAGATGAGTAAAAAGAAAAAGCTACCCCCTGAGCGTGATTACCTGCTAACGCGGTAATAACTCCAGAAGATTTTTGTGTTTCATTAAGACTCGATATCATAGCATAAGCTCCACGTAGTTTAAAGCTATGTACCGGCTGTCTATCTTCTCGTTTAACTAACACTGTATTTTCAAGACGTTCTGACAATTTATTCATAATTTGCAATGGAGTTATTTGAGCTACTTCGTATACATGGGAACGCAAAGCAGTGCGCAGATATTCTGCAGGACATGGTGCATGAGAAAAAGAATAAAATTTTTTCATTCAGGATGTTATCCTAATAATTTAGATTTGTCACGAACCGCGCCTTTATCTGCGCTTGTTACTAAGTGGGCGTATGCTCTTAAAGAAGTAGATATGTTTCTATTTCTGTTGATTGGGGTCCATGCTTTAGTTCCTCGAGCAATTTCCGTTGCATGTCGTATTTTTAGTATATCTTCAGAGACTTCCAAGGTGATGCTGCGCATGTTGATATTGATACTAATTATGTCCCCGTTGTGTACTAATCCAATTAATCCTTTATTAGCTGCTTCTGGAGATATATGGCCAATGGATAGTCCTGATGTTCCTCCTGAAAACCTACCGTCTGTAATTAAAGCGCAACACATATCTAAACCCATAGATTTAAGAAAGGATGTTGGATATAGCATTTCTTGCATACCTGGTCCACCTTTTGGTCCTTCATATCGAATTACAATAATATCACCAGAATGTATATTTCCTGTTAAAATTGCTCGAACAGATTCTTCTTGACTCTCGTAAACTTTAGCTGGTCCACTAAATTTTTTAAGGTTTGTATGAACTCCAGCTGTTTTTACAAGACACCCATCTGCAGCAAGATTACCATATAATACTGCTAAACCTCCATCTTGACTGTAAGCATACTCACGAGAACGAATACATCCAGAGCAACGATCCAAATCTAACGAAATCCATCTATTTTTTTTGAGTGAAAGCTTGTATGCTACGTTTTCCTGCCGGTGCCGCAGCATACATATTTTTTGATTCCAAATTATTACACGAAACAATATCATAATTTAATAACGTCTCTAATAAAGATTTATTCAATATGGTGCGTGTATCTTGATGTAATAAATTACAACGATGTAGTTCGCCAAGTACACCCATTACTCCTCCAGCTCGATGAAAATCTTCCATGTGATATTGTTGAGTATTTGGGGCTACTTTGCATAAATGTGGTACTTTTCGAGATAATTTGTCAATATCTGCCATAGTAAAATCTATTTCTCCTTCTTGAGCAGCTGCAAGTAGGTGTAATACAGTATTAGTAGAACCACCCATTGCAATGTCTAACATCATTGCATTTTCAAAAGAAGATTTATTAGCTATATTGCGCGGTAAAACAGAATAATCATTCTCTTCATAATAAGATTTAGCTAGGTGAACAATATATTTTCCAGCATTTAAAAATAATTTTTTACGATCAGAGTGGGTAGCCAACAACGATCCGTTACCTGGTTGTGCTAACCCCAATGCCTCTGTTAAGCAATTCATGGAGTTAGCAGTGAACATCCCTGAACAGGATCCGCATGTAGGACATGCTTCGGATTCAATTTTTTGCTGATCAGTATCAGAAATGTTAGGATCTGCGGAACAAGTGATTGCATTAATTAAATTTAACTTAACATTTTGATTAGATAAAGTTATTGTACCAGATTCCATTGGTCCACCGGATACAAAGATAGTTGGGATATTTAAACGCAGTGCTGCCATTAACATTCCAGGTGTTATTTTATCGCAATTAGAAATACATACCATAGCATCAACACAATGGGCGTTAATCATATATTCCACAGAATCAGCAATAAGATCTCTAGATGGTAAAGAATATAGCATGCCGCTATGGCCCATAGCAATTCCATCATCTATTGCGATCGTATTAAATTCTTTTGCAACTCCTCCATGAATATTAATTTGTTCAGACACTAATGCTCCTACGTTTCGTAAATGTATATGACCAGGAACAAATTGAGTAAAAGAATTAACCACGGCGATAATCATTTTACCAAAGTCTTCAGTAGTCATGCCCGTGGCACGCCATAATGCTCGAGCGCCAGCCATTTTACGACCGCGCGTAGTAGTAGAGGAGCGATATTCAGGCATATTTCAACTCCAAGTTATCCTATTATGATGATGTTATTGAATATTGATTATTTTAAGCACTAATATTTACACTAATTTAGTATTGTTAGTTAATTGGATCTAACCAATTCCATTGATCTTTAGTGATTCCGGTAAATAAATTAAAAAATAAGTTGTGTAATTTTTTAGTAATGGGTCCACACGCACCAGTACCTATTTTAATTCCATCTACACTACGTATTGGAGTTATTTCGACAGCAGTATCAGACATAAATACTTCATCGGCTATATATAGAGATTCACGGGGCAATATTTGTTCTTGTACTTCTAAATCAATATTTACTGCTAATTTAATGATAGCATCGCGTGTAATTCCGGGTAATATAGAAGAAGCACATGGTGGTGTTAAAATAACATTATTTTTAACTTCAAATAAATTTTCACCGGAACCTTCTGAAATATAACCGTATATATCTAAGCCTATTCCTTCTTGATAACCATTTCGATGAGCTTCATTACTAATTAACATAGATGATAAGTAATTTCCACCAGCTTTTGCTGTGCTTGGAAGAGTATTTGCTGGAACCCTATTCCAAGAAGATACCATAACGTCAATTCCTTCTTTCAAAGAGTTTTCTCCCAAATAAGGTAACCAAGAAAAAGCTGCTATAGCAATGTCGGCGGTAAATCCGGGATCCGGATTAATTTTCATGCCTACATTTCCAATAAATACTACAGGACAGATATATGCATTAATTAAATTATTTTTTCGAATAATAATTCTACAGGCTTGCATTAAATCATCAATACTCCAAGAAATAGGTATCTGATAAATTTTTGAGGAATTATACAATCTTTGTATGTGTTCGCGATGACGAAATATAACGGGACCTTTATGTGAATTATAACATCTCATACCTTCAAATACTGATGATCCATAGTGCAAAGCATGAGACATTACATGTACTTTAGCTTCCTGCCATGGTACGATTTCTCCATTAAACCAAATAAAATTTGATGTATTCATCTGATATCTTCCGCGGTAATATAGTTGAATAAAGTATGAAATTTAAATTATGGTTTTTTAATTCATTCAATTTTAATATAATATATATCCATTAATTTATTTAGTTGCGTAGATAATAAATATATTGCTTTTTTGCTGGAAACAGTTAATAAAATGTTTATTTTTTTTTTGCTGAACTTACTATATGACAGCATATTTAATGTATGTAATTCAAATCCACGATGACGAATGACTCGAAGAATACGTTCAAGTACCTCTGGGCAAAATCTGGCTTTTATCAATAACGAATAATGTGTCATATTACTGCTCCAACATAGCATCATTTGAAGCGCCAGGTGGCACTAATGGCCAAACGTTTTCGTATTCATTAATTAATACATGTAGTAAAAAAGGTCCTGTGTATGTAAATAACATATTGATCGCATCTAAAATTTGAGATGTACGAGTAATACATATCCCATGAATATCAAATGCTTTAGCTAAAACAAGAAAGTTGGGATTATCTGTTAACGTAGTTTCGCTGTAACGTTTGTTGAAAAATAATTGTTGCCATTGACGCACCATTCCTAAACGTTGATTATCTAATAAAACAATTTTAATAGGTAAATTTTTGCGTTTAATAGTGGCGAGTTCTTGTATGTTCATCATAAATGATCCATCACCAGAAATACAGATCACCATATGATTGGGTCGTCCAATTTGAGCTCCAATGGCTGCTGGTGTGCCAAATCCCATAGTTCCAAGACCTCCAGAAGTAATAAAATTCTCCGGACGACTAAATTGCATATGTTGAGCAGCCCACATTTGATGTTGCCCAACATCTGTGGTTACTACAGTATCGTAAGGAGCATTTTCACTGATTGTTCTCAACAAGGTTGGTGCATAAATTTTATCATCCGGTGGTTGATAAGACCAACGGTACTTCATTTTTAAAGATTTTACTTTTTTTCTCCATGGACTAATAGACAAGGATTGTGTTAATGCAGATAATAGATCATTTAAGTTTCCGGATAATGAAACATGCGCCAATCGCAGCTTACTAAATTCTGAAGGATCAATATCTAAATGAATTACTTTTGCTTGCGGAGCAAAATTATGTAATCGGCCAGTTACTCTATCGTCAAATCGAGCTCCTATTGCAATTAATAAATCAGATTGTTGTACTGCTAAGTTAGCTGCTTGATTTCCATGCATTCCTAACATTCCTAAATAACAGTCTTCTGTATAATCCGGTGCACCTAGTCCTTTTAATGTTACTACAGTAGGTATTTTTGTTTTAGAAATAAATGTACGTAGTGAAGTGACTGCTCCAGCCATACCTACCCCTCCTCCTACATAAAGGATTGGTTGGTATGCTTCTAGCATTAGCACCCGAGCTTTTTCTATATCATTTGCAATACTACACATATATTTTTTATTAATACAGTAGTTTGATATTAATTTTCCAGTGGATAATTGAATGTCTTTTGGTATATCTATCAACACTGGACCTGGTCTTCCTTCAGCAGCAATAAAAAATGCTTCATCAATAATATTAGGTAACATTTTTAATGAATAAACTAAAAAGCTATGTTTAGTGCAAGCTAGAGATAAACCTAGTACATCTATTTCTTGAAAAGCATCAGTACCAATAAATTCTAATCCTACTTGTCCAGTAATAGCTACTATAGGGATGGAGTCTAATAATGCATCCGCTAATCCAGTGATGAGATTAGTAGCTCCTGGGCCAGAAGTCGCAAAACATACACCAATTTTTCCAGTAGCTCGAGCATATCCTATAGCAGACATGATTGCTCCTTGTTCATGTCGACATAATAAATGCTCTAATTCAGAACCAAATAATGCATCATATATCGGCATAATTGCTCCACCTGGATAACCAAAAATAACTTCTACACCTTTGTCTCTCAGTGCTTTTATGGTCCACTGAGCTCCGTTCATATTTTTTTCCTCGTATGATTTAATGAATGAAATAACAACCTAATTAAAACACCTGTATAAATAAAACGATTTTTGAATCAATTGTAAAGTATATGGAAATTACATATTGTTTATTAGATTCAAGTAGAACTGAAATATTTGCAACGTTGCATAATAATGTTAAAAAATAATTTTTTTATTTTTAAAATAACTATGTATTTCCGGCTATATATAACAATATAGATGCAAGTCTATTATTGTGTTAATTCTATAGAAGATCTTCTATTTTTAAAATTAAATAATATAATAATATTTTTAGTGTACAGTGAAACACTGTTGCGTATATATACACTTAGTTGCATATCGTATAATTACAGCTAACCTTCAAATGACCATCCTATTACATATTGTATTAAAAATTAACAATAATTTTTTAAAGAAATTAATTTTTATGTTCTTATAAGCATAAGAGTTAAGAATATTATGTGTGAATATTATTTTTGGGGTTTTGTATTTGTTTTATGCCAAAATTGGTTTCAATCATGCGTTAAGAGTAGAAATGTGTAACTTGTTGATATTAGAAAAATATTAAAGCACTTTATTTTGTGTTTAAAATTTTTAGTAGATACTTTTTATGTTATATAACCATACATTCGATTCAGTTATATGATGTAACTGAGTTATGTTTTATGTATCATATATGACGATATTTGGCAATAATATTTTTGAAATAATGTTATTTCTTCTCAATTACTGATTATGATTGTAAATTAATTTTGTTATTATTTGTTTCTCGTTATTGTGGTAATAATTGTTATTTTTTTTTGAATAAAGACGATCAATTTTATTGTTAAATTTGTTTAATAAAATCTGTTTATTTGAAATAAAATAATAGGTGAATTGCATCATTATACTGTATATTTTTAATATTTAACATTTAGATTATAAATTTAGTTTATTACAAGATCATAGAACATAAGCAAGATTTCAGTTTATTAAATTATTGGTGCGGATTTTATATAGCTTACAAAATGGGTAACCATAGTGTGAATACGGTATTGATTTAACGATATACTCATTCTTCAGTGTGATATTGTAAATTGATATCTAATCGAAAATAAAAATATCACAAATAAAGCACAAATATAGATAAATAGGTTAACAACATCCTATATTCTTTATAAAGCTATTATACATGCCTATGTATGTTAATATGAATGGTGAAGTTTAAATACTATTTGTATCTTTTACAGGGGTGAAGAGACTTGAACTCCTAACACCCGGTTTTGGAGACCGACGTTCTACCTATTTGAACTACACCCCTTGTATTGCGATGATCAAGTATACGGTGCGGACGGGACTTGAACCCGTGACCCTCGGCGTGACAGGCCGATGTTCTAACCAGCTGAACTACCGCACCCTATTATAAATAATATTTTATATAGATAAAAAAACTCATAGTAATCGATTTGACATAATTTAAAATTTGTTAAGATAATATTACATGTGAGATTTTTGATATTTTTATTATTTCCTATCAGGAAATATATAATTACTTTATATATGCATTCATCATGGAGCTAAGCGGAATTGAACCGCTAACCTTCTGCGTGCAAAACAGATGCTCTCCCAATTGAGCTATAGCCCCACACCAAAAATCGTCTATATTGTAACAAGTTTTACGTAAACATGCAAATAAAACAATATAATTATTCAAGTTTAGTTTTTCACAACTAAATAATTTTGAATAATATTTGAATATATGCAATGTAATTGATTTTGTGTTATCAACATTAAAATTAGCATGGTGAAGTAATATTAATATAATTGAATAGAAACATATTTTTTGAAAAATTAATTTATGATTTGTTGTGAATGTGTTACACGTGCGGTTAATAGGATTAATCGAGTTTAATAGACGTATATATATGATACGAATACATATCAATTTATTAATATAAAAGTTTTCATATTCTATAATAAATTTGGATGAAATAATTTGACAGAGAAAATTATGATTTACTGTTCAATATGAATATATATTTTGTATCCGTGAGTATAATAATTAAATTATTTGATTACTAATTTAACCAACAAATATTATATGTTTTGCATAGGAATATAACAATGTGTTTAGATTATATTGATAAAATTTCTAGAGAAAAAAAATTGTAATGAGATAATAAAATGGATTTTAATTTGATAGTTTTTTCTGTGTTCATAGAACAATAGATTTTATTTGGTTTGCAAAAATAAAAATTTTTTGTAGGTTCATTTATATTCTTTTTTAGCAAACGTAAACTATATTTAGCCACTGAGTGTCTCGAATCTATTAAGTAGCTATTTGAGGATAATACTGTGATTAGTTCTTTTTTTAATAAAGAAAAATGAGTACATCCTAGTACTATAGTGTCAGGAGGTTGTTTCATGTTTAACCAGGGGGTGAGAATATTCCGAAGGATTGATATTGGTATTTTTTTTCCATATATCTTGGATTCAGCCAAGTTTACTAGTTCAGATGTACCTAATAACATGACTTTATATTTATTGGCAAAGCGTCGTATAAGACCCCAGGTATAATCATGATTCACAGTACGATGTGTCGCCAATACTCCAATAATGCCATTTTTAGTTAATTTAGACGCCAATTTAATAGCGGGGATTACTCCAACTATGGGACATAGAAAATGATTTTGTAATATTTTTAATGATACTACACTAGCAGTATTACAAGCAACAATTATAAGATCTAATTGATGTTGTTTTTGTACAGCTTTAATTATAGAAATTACGCGATTTATAATGAACAATTCTGAGTGTTCACCATAAGGAAAAGCTTGATTATCAAAAAAATATAAATATCGTACATGTGGTAACAATTTTTGTATCGCAGTATAAATAGATAAACCACCCACCCCAGAGTCTAATATTAATATTGTTGGTTGCTTACATGTATTTTTAAAATAAATCATATGTTTTATTAATTATTCAGTTTATGCGCCATATATAAAATATACATAAATTTAAATATATACGTAATGTACCCTATAATTTAGGTATAATTATTTTTTAATGTAGAGTAGTACATATCTTCATTCAAAGAATCCTTTTTGTTTTACACACATGCTATGTTGAACTTCATTCTTCGTATTGTAACGTAAATATTTATAAATATATATGCTCAAGAGTTCCATTTATAACTGAACAATGTTGATATAGATTCATTACATAATACATATACAAAATATATAGTGTGTTTGATTGATGGTTAATATAGTACAATGTTGATTATTTATTTAAAAGTTCAGATCTTCGAGATACGTATATTTAAGAGAATCTAATAAATAAATCATCATTTTTAAATGCATGATTTGGGGTGGGTGTGATTGTTTAATTAATTTGACAGGATTGTTTATACATTATATTTGTTATTTTTTATTCCTAAAGTATGACATATTGCATATGTTAGATCTGATCTGTTAAGAGTATAGAAATGAAAATTTCTTACTCCTTCTTTAAGAAGGACTCTGATCATGTCTATTGCTACGAATGTTCCAAGCATTTTCTGTGTTTCTAAGTCATGATCTAATCCATTAAAAATTACATATATCCAATGCGGGATCTTTACTTTAGTAAAAGTAATAAAATGTTGTAATTGACGAAAATTAAAAATAGGTAATATTCCAGGAACAATTTCTATATCAATTCCTACAGATACGCAAAGATCTCTAAATCTTAAATATTGTTCTACATCAAAAAAAAATTGAGTAATTGCACGATTCGCACCGGCGTCTATTTTTTTTTTTAAATTGATTAAATCTGATTGAGCGCTCTTTGCTTCTGGATGTACTTCTGGATAAGCAGCCACTGCAATATCGAAATTTCCAATTTTTTTTAATAAATATACTAAATCTGCAGCGTACATAGACGATTGATAAGTTTTTTTCATTTGATCGCCTCTTAATGCAACAATATTATGAATACCATTATTCCAATATTCTTGAGCAATAATTTGTAACGCTTGAGGGGTTTCGTTAATACATGTTAAATGAGGAGCTGCTATTAATCCAGTATGTTTTTTTATATCTTTGATCGTTTTATCAGTATGATTGCGTGTTCCAGAATTAGCGTTATATGTTACAGAAACGAAAATAGGATTTAATTTACTTAATTTGTTTATAGTTTTCCAGAAAATTTGTTCCATTTCATCAGTGCGTGGAGGAAAAAATTCAAATGAAACATTGATATTTCCTTCTTGTAACTCAGCTAAATATTGATTTAATATGGCTTGTTGAGTGGCATGGAACATACTCATTTTTTCCCTCTTGAAACTATAAAATAGAAGCTATCCATGTCAATATTGACAATTGTAATAATCATATACCATATGTTAGTTTTAAAATAAAAATCATCATTATATGTATAACCATTGAAATTAATAATTTTTAAAAAACTGTATTGTGGGTATTTTAATGAATATAACTAATTGAAAAAATGTCCGTTTATATGTTATTACTTTAGTAAATTAAATTAATTATATGTGTTTGTGTTGCAAATAAGATCTAGATAGATACAGTTCCATTAATTAAACGTTCAACAATATTTATTGAAAATATCAATTTATATATAAATGTTGTGATTACTTAATTGATCAATAAAAATTTATAGCATACATTCATTAAAGTTTATTCACAACAAGACTATTGCAATAATGTACCTAATAGTAGTATAAAGATATTTTATTGTATTGACGCAAATGCCTGTTTTAAATCCTCAATAAGATCGTCGCTATCTTCTAATCCTACTGACACACGCAGCAACATGTCACTGATTCCAGCGTTTTTCCGAGCGTTTTCTGGCATAGCAGCATGCGTCATAGTGGCTGGGTGAGCAATTAAACTCTCTACCCCCCCGAATGATTCTGCTAATGTAAATAATTTTAATGATCTTAAAAATTGTGGCAATACATTTGTAGTCCCCTTAAGTTCGAAACTAAATATTGATCCAAATCCACTTTGTTGTTGACAAACAATATTATATCTAGGATGAGTTGGTAATCCCGGATAGTATAACGCATTGATTTGGGGTTGTTTTTGAAAAAAATCAATAATTTTTTTTGTATTATTTTGTTGTTGATGAACACGCGGCATTAAAGTACGCATGCCACGCAATAACTGATAACTATCAAAAGCACTTCCAGTAATACCAAGCGTGTTGCCCCACCAAGTTAATTTGTCAGAAATGTATGTATCCTTTGATATTACTACTCCTGCTATTAAATCTGAATGTCCATTCAAATACTTACTACAAGAATGTACTACTAAATCTGCACCTAAAGTTAATGGATTTTGAAATACTGGCGTCATGAATGTGTTATCTACGACATATAAGATATCTTTTTTGAAATTGCAGATAGTATGAATATCTACTACGCGAAGCATAGGATTACTTGGGGTTTCTATGAACATTAGTTTAGGTTTGTATGTTAATGATTTTAATAAAATCTGTATGTCATTTTGGTCAATAAATAGTACTTTGAATGCACCTTTTTTACTTAAGGCATCTAATAATCGATAAGTACCTCCATAACAATCATAAGGCGCTATTAATAAATCGTTTGGTTCAAGCAAAGCAGAGCATATCAAATAAATAGCAGACATACCACTACTTGTCATGATTGCGTTTTTTCCATATTCTAAATCTGATAAAGTTTGCTGAGCTACATCACGAGTGGGATTTTTACGTCGTGAATAATCATAAGGACGAGGTTGATTTAGTCCAAAAAAATTATAAGTTGTTGAAAGAGTAATGGGAGGTACAACACATCCATGTTGTTCGTCGCTATTTAAACCACTTCTAACACTAATTGTGGATTTTTTTATGTTCATAATAATAACTAAACCTACCTATGTTGCTAAAACATCTTTGTTTTTTTAAGTGTAGAAAATTGTATTTATGTGCACTAATGGTTTAGTGACCATATTTAATATGGCTTTATCTAATGATAGTGATATTATTAATATAATTTTCTGGTAATAACTATAATTTACATGTGTTTTGATACAAATCATCTATATCAATAAAACTTAATTCACTCATATCTATTGTCTATCAGAATACCGATATTTTATTACTATTGTGTTGCATGTTTTTTAAGTCAATAAGATCTATGTTTATTTTTTATTTGATTTTTTGTCAATAGGTAAGAAATTAGTGTTAACAGAAAGATCAAAGCGCTTGTTAAAAATGTTTACACGCCCACGCGTATCTAGTATACGTTGTGTACCTGTGTAAAATGGATGACACAAATTACATACGTCTATGTTCAAGTTATGATTTAAAGTAGATTTAGTATTAATAATATTTCCACATGAGCAATATGCAGATATTTCGTTGTATTTTGGATGAATATTTTTTTTCATAATGTATTCTTATATCATTCAAATATTATATTTTGATAAACTAATATAATATCACAATAAATGTAAATTATAAATTTATTTCACAATCCTTAATAGGATTAGATTTTTTTGAGTGTTTATGTATAATCAAATGTTTCTGACTGTTAACAACAATTGTTGTATATTTAACTATTTAAATGCGTGGGTCATGATAAATTGTATAAAAATTCACAATATTGTTGCACGTATTGCAAATATATACGCCCAAATATCATCAATAATAAAAAGTAATCTATAATTTATCATGTTATATATTAGTGATAGTTAATAAAATTCTTATTTGTATATGTTTGAAATAGAAATATTTTTATATCGTACGTATCAATATCGATTCTGATCGATAATCACAACTATTATTTTTTGTTTATGATTACTATAATTTATTGATATTTTTACGTAATTACACGAGAATTTATATAATTACATGCGTAAATACGTAACATTTTAATCTCATCAAGTAATTCAAATATTTATTTGATATAATTTTTTTGATATATGATAATTATTTGGATTATTTAAAATGAAATATAGGATATTTACAAATAATTGCGTATACACTGTATAAGTAGATTTAATAAAACATACAAGAATTGTATCTTTTATTTTTTGTAAACACAATATATGTAAATGTATAATAATAGGATATTAATTCCTAATTAACGTACAATTGACATATTTTTGAAAAAATTATAGTTGAAATTTAAAATATAACAATTGGTTGTATGAAGTATAAACAGTATTTACAGTTATTTAAAATAAACTATTATATTTAGTAAACTAAATTTTTAGAAAGTGTGCAGCGTAGTTACGTTCAAAGAGAGCTAGGTATGTGTTTATTAATGATTATAAGTTCATGAATAACTTGTAAAATTTTTGTGTATTTTCATGATACTAATAATTTTATTGATATACATAGCAATGTATAATTTTTTAATGATGATATAATGCTAAAATTATAATTGAATTATACGTATCACGAAAATTTTTTATAAAAATAATCGAATAATTAAAGTAAGGTTGAATTGGATATTGTAGATTTTTTCATTATAGATTAGTCTGTAACCATGGTATATTACCATAGTTAAAACATTATTATACATGCATTGCGATATAATGGTTATTATATTGTGTTTGGTTTTATCAATAAAAATCTTATATATAAAATGATTTTGTGAGAAATTATAATATTCAGGTATCTCTGATGAAGTGGTTATGATGTTAGTGCTATCAAAATTATGTTCATTGAATAAATAATAATTATGATATGTTTTTGTTGGTTGTTGTTGGATAAAAATTAGATGTCAGCGTTTTATATTAATGTTAAAAAGTTAGATAGTAATAAATTACGAATTTCAATTACTAATTCTTGATTATATCAATGAGGTTAATTTAATAATATTAAATATTTGAATACAACTGATACTGGATACAGGTAAACTTGATGTCTACATGGGTCACTGGAAAAATTATTGATGTAAAACATTGGACGGATTGGTTGTTTAGTCTTGTCGTACGAGCTCCAGTAAATACATTTGTTGCTGGACAATTTACTAAAATAGGGATCAATATAAATAATATAATCGTGCAACGGGCTTATTCATATCTTAATGCCCCGCATAATCCAAATTTAGAGTTTTATATCACCACTATACTAAAAGGAAAATGCACCCCATTATTATGTACTTTACGTCCCGGTGATACTCTCATGCTTACTAAAAAATCATATGGACGCTTTATACTCAATGAAATTCCAAATTGTAGAAATTTATGGATGTTGGCTAGTGGTACAGGAATTGGCCCATATTTATCAATACTTGAAGATCATGATAAAAGATTACATCAATTTACAAACATTATATTAGTATACGCAGTACGATTTTATAAAAATTTGAATTATTTATCTCAAATAAAAAAATTACAAAATTTTTATAGTGGTAAATTGCGTGTGCAAACCATCATAAGTCAAGAAGAATCTTCTAGTTCTCTTTTTGGTCGCATACCTACTTTGATAGAAAATGATACTTTAGAAAAAGAAGTAGGATTACAATTGGATATTAACGATAGTCACGTAATGTTATGTGGAAACCCACAAATGATACAAGATACGAAAGAAATATTGAGTAAAAAATACGGAATGAAAGATCATTTACGATGCAACCCAGGTCATATGACTCAAGAACGTTATTGGTAACATGAATAGGTTATAATTTATGATTTCTATAATTATAACTAAAAAAACAGCATACTACAAAATTTTTATTATTTCTGCATCTTTTTCAAGGTTGCAGTATGTTGCAATGTATATATAATTGTCCATCTTTTAATTTTATAAACAGTACTAATCGTGAATTAACAAGGATTTATTTTATTTTATTTAATGCTCATTAGTATTAATGTGTTATAATCATTATTATTAAGTGATTTCTGTAGGAGAAAAAAATGTGAGGCGGCGGCTATTGGTAATAGGAAATTGGAAATTAAATGGCAATAAAAATACTATAACTAATTTAACTATTACATTAGTCAATACATTTTGTAACATTTCTAAATGTAGTGTAGCCATAGCTCCTCCTGTGATGTATTTAGATATAGTTAAGCGTTATTTATTAAATAATACTCATATTCAGTTGTGTGCTCAAAATGTTGATATTCATTTATCTGGAGCATTTACCGGTGAAATTTCTGCAGAAATGTTACAAGATTGTAACGTACGATATGTACTTATAGGTCATTCTGAACGGAGAATACATCATAAAGAAAATGATGCATATATTGCTAAAAAATTTTTTATCTTAAAAAAGGTCGGATTAATTCCTATTTTGTGTATAGGAGAAAATAAAAGAGAATATGATTCTGGATGCACGCAATCAATATGTATTAATCAAATTAAAACAGTCATCAAATTACTTGGTATAGAAGCATTGAAGAATTCAGTTATTGCCTATGAGCCTATATGGTCTATAGGAAGCGGTGTGAGCGCATCTCCAGAAAGCGTGCAAATGGTGCATAAATCAATTCGGGATTATATTGCAAGTTATGATGTATCTGTAGCCGATGAAATAATAATTCAGTATGGAGGTTCTGTAACACCAGAAAATGTTACTCAATTTTTTGATCAAAAAGATATCGATGGTGTATTAGTAGGAGCCGCTTCTTTAAACGCTAACAGTTTCGCCATGATAGTACAAACTGCTGAAAAACACAAGAAATTATATCTTTCTTAAAAATGTGTAAGAAAGCAGTATATTCGTTGGCATAACAATGATATTTAATGGTTTTGTACATTAAATAAGCGATTCTTATACATAAGTTACACAATATCGTGTTACATAATACGATATTGTTGATCTAATAGTATATGATTAGAGGAGATAAGTTATGCATGCTAATTTATAAAATTTAAAATAATTTTTTAGCTGTTGTTAATAAATCTTGTCGAAATGGGCGTTGCATATATTGTATAGCATCATTAATGTCATGGTGTACCAGTTTTTCATTTTGTACCCCAATACAACGTCCTGTATAACCTTTTAATAGTAGATCAATAGAATACGCTCCCATCCTAGATGCTAGAATACGATCATATGCAACAGGTTTACCTCCACGTTGGAGGTATCCTAAGACGGTAGCGCGGGTTTCTCTACCGGTTTTTTCTTCAATATATTGAGCTAAATAAAATACATTACAAATACGTTCTGTAATAGCTACTATTGCATGATTTTTTCCTTTTGAAATCCCAGATTTAATTTCATCCACTAGATCTTGTGGATTAAATTCTACTTCAGGAACTATAATAAATTCGCAACCTCCAGCTATCGCCGCTGCCATAGTTAAATCCCCGCAACAACGACCCATCACTTCTATAATAGAAATACGTTGGTGTGAAGAAGATGTATCGCGCAATCTATCAATTGCATCCACGATTGTTTCTAAAGCGGTGAAATACCCAATGGTGTAATCAGTTCCGGCAACATCGTTGTCGATAGTTCCAGGTAATCCGATGCAAGGAAATCCTATATCACTCAATCTTTTAGCACCTAAATAAGATCCATCTCCTCCAATGATTATGAGAGCGTCAAGGCTATGTTGATGGATATTGTTAATAACTGTTGCTCTAATAGCATCCTCTTTAAATTCAGGAAAACGAGCAGAACCAAGAAACGTTCCTCCACGGTTGATAATATCTGAAACACTACGACGACTCAATGGTATCATTCGATTTTGAAATAATCCTAAATAACCATCATATATTCCATAAATCTCCAGTCCTTCAGAAAGGCCTGTCCGTACTACGCCTCGAATAGCCGCATTCATTCCTGGTGAATCACCGCCGCTTGTTAATACTCCTATTTTTTTTATCATAAATACAGAACTCTATTATGTTGTTGTTTTCAGCAGACTACAACTATGTTTTGTATAAAATATAAGATAATATTAAATATACATGATAGTTATATATAAAATTGCTGCGAGTTTTTAATTTATTGATATTTTAATTAAATTAAAAAAATTATCCAATATGTTTTCTAAATATTGAATATTGGAAGCGTTATTGATGTACAATAACAATACCCATATATCATTGGTATTGGAGTAGATTAGTTTTAAATTTATATATCTTTCTTAAAGTTATAAGGTGATTATTTCAATAAATGATCTTAATTATACGAATTATATCATGAGGATTGTTTTTTAAAATATTGAAATATGAAAGCAGATATTATCCATGATATGTAGATGACCATGGTATATATTATGTGTAATTTCAATTACATATTAAGATACACATATATCTTCATTTTAATGTACAATTATATATTTTATAGTTAAAAATATAAGTATATTTTTAATATACTAATCATTATAGAAATATATTTATTCTTAGGGCTTGATATGTACAGTGGTGTTTTAGATTATGGTTCCTAATAGAAATGTATATAATACAACATATATTTTTATGTAATATGTTATTAATTTATTGTAATTTATTGATTTTTTTTATAAGTCTAGCAGGTTTTCCTGTAACTGTAGCATAAGGTGGTACAGAGTGTAGTACAACAGAACCAGCTCCAATTTTAGCTCCATATCCTACTTCAATATTACCTAAAATAATAGAACCGGCTCCAATCATTACTTTTCGTCTAATTTTAGGATGACGATCTCCACTTATTTTTCCGGTTCCACCTAAAGTCACAGATTGCATTATAGATACATTGTTTTCTATAACTGATGTCTCTCCAATCACTATTCCGGTTGCATGATCCATCATAACGCCATATCCGATGCTTGCAGCAGGATGAATGTCTACATTAAAAGTGGTGGAAATGTGGTTATAAAAATACATAGCTAATTCTTTACGATTATGATTCCATAACCAATGAGAAATACGATGCGTTTGCAATGCATGGAATCCTTTTGAATACAAAAAAGGAGTAAAATATTTAGTAATAGATGGATCATTAAAACGTATTGCATAAATATCTTGTGCAGCAGAAGTAATGATATTGTCATCAGTTCTACATATGTCTTCTAATATCTTAGTTGCAGAAAGAGTAGATATATCTGGAGTGGTTAATTTTTTGGATAATATATAAATTAATGCATCTTTAAAGTTTGCATGTCTTAATAAGACCGTATGTATGAAACTAGTCAATATAGGCTCAGAGTCAATTAGTAGTCTTGCTTCGATTTTAATGTTGCTCCAAACTATTTCTAATATATTTAAAGTCATGCATTTACCTGATTGTTATAGTATGAATGATAATTCAAATCTATTATTAATGATTTTAACTATCTATTAATTTTTTCTTCTTTTTGTGTGCGTTCTAATAAAGAGTGAGCTGCATCATGAACATTCTTATTTTGATATAGTATCTGATATGTTTGTTCAGTAATAGGCATATCTACTTTGTATTTAACGGATAACATATATACTTCTTTTATGTTACAGAATCCTTCTATTGTTTTCCCAATTTTTTTTTGAGCATGATGTATATTGAAACCCTGTCCCAATAACACACCAAAGCGACGATTACGTGATTGATTGTCCGTACAAGTCAATATCAAATCTCCTAATCCAGATAAACCCATAAAAGTATCCGGCATAGCTCCAATCGCTATGCCGAGGCGAGACATTTCTACTAAGCCTCGGGTAATTAATGCTGTTCGCGCATTGGATCCAAATCCTATGCCATCAGAAATACCTGCCCCAATAGCAATAATATTTTTTACTACTCCAGCTATTTGAATACCGATAGTATCTGTGTTGCTATATATCCTTAAATTTTTACTGCAATGCAGTATATTTTGTAGATCATAACTTAATCTAGTATCATTAGAAGCTAATGATATTGCTGTGGGTAATCCCATAGCGAGTTCTTTAGCAAAAGTTGGACCGGATATAATTGCGATAGGAATGTTTTTTCCTAAAATATCATGTGTTACATCTTGTAATAAACGTCCAGTTTTTGGTTCTAAACCTTTAGATGCTATGATGATACGAGTATTGTTCTTTAAATTTGGTTTTAATCGCATCACAACATGACTAAAAACATGACTGGGCACTGCAATCAATAAATTTCGGCATGTAGATAAAGCTGCAGATAATGATGTTTCTAAGTATAATGATGACGGAAAAGTGATATCAGGCAAATAGTTTTGATTACATCGACTAGTTTTGAGTTGTTGAATATGAGTCACATTATGTCCCCATAACAATATGGTATGCCCATTTCTAGATAACGCAATAGCTATAGCTGTTCCATAGGAACCTGCTCCAAGTACAGTTATAGTAGGATATATAATAGACACAATAATTTTTTAACTGCTTACTTTAAGACATCAAAGTTTAAATGTATCATCATATTTTTTGTATAGAGACTGAATAAACAAAGTATCAAAATTAATTGGGTTTAAATTAATTTGAGGGAAAGTTCCTCTAGACACTTGGCTGCTAATGCATTCGCTGGCATAGGGAAATAAAATACTCGGACAATGTGCGCTAAAACAGCGTACCATTTGTGTTTTGTTCAGCCCTGCAACATGAAAAATGCCGGCTTGTTTGACTTGACATAAAAAAGCAGTATCTTCCCCAATTTTTGCAATCACAGTAATACACAACACTACTTCATATAAGTCAGTATGAATCTTTTTAGCATCACTATTTAAATCTACCTTAATTTTTGGACTCCAATTGATTTGGAACACTGCAGGAGTGCTCGGAGCTTCAAACGAAATATCTTTGGTATAGATTCTTTGTACATGAAATAAGACGTTATTACTGTTGTTTTCTAACACAACCACACCTTTAGTACTACTACATTTAGTATTTGATAAGTATCATAATTTACTAACTTTTTTATTCATTAAGATTAGATCTAATTTTCCCTGATCATTTAAAAGTACTAAATCATCTGATCCTCCAATATGTAGACCGTCTATAAAAATTTGTGGAAATGTAGAACGACCACCAGATCGTTGTCTCATTTCTGTTTTTATATTATCTGACAAGTTACTGCAATCTATAGAAATTTCTTTAAAATCCAAAGATTTTTTTTCTAATAATGCTTTAGCACGCTCACAGTAAGGACAATTTTTTTTTGTGTAAATTTCAATATAAGCCATTCTTTGTTCTCATTATTTTATATTTTATTTTTTTGATAAAAGAGGAAAATTATCAGCTTTCCATCCCACTATACCACCGTGTAGTACATATATTTCTTTAAATTTTAGTTCATGCAGTAGATGTTGTTTAATTGAGTGTGCTAGTACATTATTATCGTGTACAATAATCAACGGATGTTGTTTTAATCCTTTTAATTTACAAATATTATTACTTTTAATTTCTTCTATTGAAACATTAATGCTATTTGTGATGTGTCCTGCGTAATAGTCATCTTGACTACGAATATCTATTACCATCGCGTTTTTTCTATTTATAAGATAAATTGCTTTATCACGTAATATTTCAGAATGTCCGAATAACCAATTGTTAATCACAGTATACAATGTAGCAATGAACAAAAGAACCCATATTGCGCTAAGTATTATATGTTGCTGTAAGAATGTTATGATTTCTAATATATACATGGGTTGTAAACTTATTTAAAAAAATAAATTTTATATGTAGTATACTATAAAATTTATGTGTATATTATACAGTGTCATGCACACAGCTTTAATAAAACTAGTGATCTATGAATGATTACATCATTTATGTTTGAATGCATATTTTTTGGATTTGATAGTATTGATATTGCGTTAAATGATAAATATCATGAATTAACATAAATACATGTATACGATTCTATATCACAAATACATCGCGAAAATGTATTATATTCTACATTTAAATAAAAAACTAGTGCACTTTGTTATAAATAATTCAATAAATACATGTTCTTTATGATATACTCTTGTTTTTGGATAGCGCAGAACTCAGAAAAAGTAATCATAATATAAAATTATTAATATAAAATATGCTATATTGTACATAGTAAATAACTTAAAGTAATATATTTTTTTACTGAATATTTAGAATTATTTTTCATGATGTTGCGTTGTTGAAAAAATAATTCAAATTATTGTGTGAATTTTTGTTTATTAATATATATGTAACGATGTGAGAATGTATGATTGTGGTCACTGGAGGAGCAGGATTTATAGGTTGCAATATTGTTAAATCTTTAAATAAAATTGAATACAAAAATATTCTGGTAGTAGATGATTTAAAGAATGGGGAAAAATATAAAAATCTGAACAGTTTGCATATTGCGGACTATATGGATAAGGATTACTTCATTAATAAGATACTTAATAGTTCTGTTAATTCTTATATTAAAGACATAGATGTAGTGTTTCATGAAGGAGCTTGTTCTTCCACTACTGAATGGGACGGTAAGTATATGATGGAGAATAATTATCAGTATTCTAAAGATTTATTATTTTATTGTGTTAACAATAAAATTCCTTTTATATATGCTTCTTCTGCATCAGTGTATGGTAGAGATACCAGCGCGTTTGTACCTCCCCATACATATGAACAGCCTGTGAATATATACGGTTATTCCAAATTTTTATTTGATCAGTATGTGCGCGCTGTATTGCCAAAAGTTGCATCTCAAGTTTGTGGATTAAGGTATTTTAATGTTTATGGTCCTTATGAAGCACATAAAGGTAGTATGGCTAGTATAATATTTCAATTATATCGGAAAATTACAAACAAAAAACATCCAACACTGTTTATTGGAAGTAAAGAATTAAAACGGGATTTCATACACGTTGAAGATATAGTTGATATAAATCTTTGGGTTTGGAACAATAATATATCTGGAATTTTTGATTGTGGAACAGGCAAGTCTGAATCATTTGAGTTTGTTGCTAGTATTGTATTAAGTTTTTGTAATCAAGATATGAACATTAAATATATTGCTATGCCAAAAAAAATAAGCGATCATTATCAAATATTTACTCAGGCAAATATCTCTCAGTTAAGAAAGTCAGGTTACTGTAAGGAATTTATGAATATTAATCAAGGTATATATCATTATTTAAATTGGTTATCTTGCAATAATGTTAATCATTATAATGGTAAATAATAACTAATATTTTCACGATGAAAATATTAGTTATTAGTCCTTCATGGATTGGCGATACCGTGATCTCACATAGTATGTATCAATTGTTAATGAAGAAATATTGTTCCAATATTAATATTGATGTACTTACTTCAATATGGTGTAAGGATCTATTTAGTCATATGCCTGAAATTAGTCAAACATTGTTTATTCCTTATAGACATGGATCTTTAGAGTTATCAAAATGTTACCACCTCGGAAAATTTTTAAAAAATGAGCAATATCAACAAGCAATAATATTACCTAATTCGTTTAAATCTGCTTTAATACCATTTTTTGCAGGTATTCCAGTTCGAACTGGATGGCGTGGAGAAATGAGATATGGTATTTTAAATGATTTGAGGATACTTAACAAAACATCCTTTCCGTTGATGGTACAACGTTACGCCGCTTTAGCATGCGATTATAATGTTGCAACACATTTTTGTAATTTACCTGATCCGTTGCCGTTACCTCGATTAAGCGTGAGTGACAAACAAATTGAAAATGTATTATGCAAATTTAATTTGTATTTTTATAGAAAATCATTGATTGGTTTATGCCCAGGCGCAGAATTTGGATTAGCTAAAAGCTGGCCTCATTATCATTATATAACGTTAGCTGTTCGATTGATTCGTGATGGATATCATGTGGTAATATTAGGATCCCCTAAAGATCAATTAATTAATAGATTTATTAAACATAGTATTCTCAATAATTTGAAACAACACTGTAACAATCTTATAGGAATCACATCATTAGGCGAAGCGATTGCAATTATAGCGACATGTATAGGAATTGTTAGTAATGATTCTGGTTTAATGCATATAGCTTGTGCATTGAAACGTCCTGTAATAGGACTGTATGGGCCTAGTAATCCTAAGTTTACTCCCCCTTTGTTTTCTCAATCTATTGTGATTCGTCATGTGAAAGGATATTATGCAATAAGAAATGGAGATAGTTTATATGGTTATCATAGCAGTCTAATGACTATTACTCCAGATCAAGTTTTCAAGGAATTAAAAACATTATTAATGGATTAACTAAAGAAAAGATATTATAATCATCATGAAAGTTTTAATCATAAAAGTTTCTTCTATGGGGGATATTATACATACTTTACCTGCAGTTACTGATGCATCGAATGTTGTACCAAATATATTGTTTGATTGGGTTGTAGAAGAAACTTTTTCTGATATCCCTAGATGGCATCCCGCAATACATCAAATTATTCCTATAAATCTTAGATTTTGGATAAAAAATTGGTATAAACTCTCTTCATGGAAGAGATACCGTGAATGTTGTATACAATTAAAAAAGAGATACGACGTAATTATTGATGCTCAGGGTTTATTGAAGACATCATTATTGATAACGTGTATTACACGTGGAAAAAAATATGGTATGGATTATACAAGTGTACGAGAGCCCATGAGTTCTTTTGTTTATCATGAACGACATTACATTAAAAAAAGTCAACATGCTGTAGAACGCATTCGACAGCTGTTTTCTTTTAGTTTAAAATATCCTGTCCCGTCTTGCATAGGCAAATATAATATTGCGCATTTATTTCCACTTCAAAAAAATAATGTTCCTTATTTAATATTTTTTCATTCTACTACTAAACTTCAAAAACTTTGGCCGGAATTTAATTGGAGTATTATAGCTCAATACGCTATTAATGCGGGATATTTCATTAAATTACCTTTTTGGACGAAAAGTGAAGAATTACGTACTAATCAGTTAGCAAGATTATATTGTAACCAAATAATAATATTACCAAAATTAACGTTACAAGAGATTGCCTGTCAAATATCTGGGGCAACTGCAGTAATATCTGTTGATACTGGACTTAGTCATTTAACGGCAGCTCTTGGATGTCCTAATGTGACATTATATGGACCAACTAACCCTAAATTAATTGGAACATATGGTCAAAATCAAGTTGCTTTACGGTCTTCAACTAAAAAAATGAAACATTTAACTCCTACACATGTCTGGGAATCATTGCAAAAAATTATCAAATGAAAATATACCTCAACACTTTTTTTGTACTTATTAAAATTAATTTTTTTAAAATTAATTTGTAATGATTTATTACAAATTAATGTTTTTAAATTATCTTTGTTTATTATAAGTAATAGTATTCGATGTGGTTTAAAAGTAAATAATTATATATTTGAGAAGGATGATAGATACACATTATATGTGGGTGATGAATATCATTATTTTTTTTAATTGAGATTATTTAACATCTGATTATATATCACTTCAAATAATTAGTCCATAATTAACAAATTATATATATTTTTTAATAAAAAGTATCAAAATATTTTCATTATTCTAGTGCTGTCATATTTCTTGATATCATATTGATTGTAAAATTTAAATATGATTTTAGAATATTAAATGCTCGAACATGTTCATTATTTATTTTTTTATTTTTAATTGTTTAGTTTTATTTAATAGAAATTGAAATTTTTAAATAATAGTAGATATTAATGTTTTATTAAATATAAAATATATTTTATTAGTAAATAAAAAATATATTAATAAAAATAAATGATACTTCTATTTTATTATTTTCATTTTACAAAAAAATTCATATTTTATAAATAAATTACTGTTTTATTTTTATTATAAAATTTCTATCAATATAAATTTAATAAATAAGATATAATCAGAGTCTATATATAATAAAAATGAATTTACAATTTAATCTGATAGGTGATCAAAATTATTTTTATATTTAATTCATATATAACATCGGGAGATGTTGTTAATTAAAATTTTTACTGTATCAATGAAGATTGATGTATGATGCGCCGAAGTCATCGATATTTTGAAATATATTTCATTATGCATAATTATATAATTAAAATATAAATTATTTTTTCAATTTAAAATAGAAATGTAAATCTGTTTATATAGAGAAAATAAATTCTTCAAAATATTAAAATTATAGAAATAAAAATTGTTTTTAACATGATTTTTATTTTTTTGAATAGAGTGAATTAATTCATCATTACGGTGAAATTAGGCAAATGTGTGATAGTATTGAAGAATAGAGTATCTACGTTAGTTTAATCCTATTATTTAATATTAAAAAAAAATGGTTTTATGATATTTAAATTTTAATCAATGTTTAAAATAAGTAAATGTATTATATATGTAAATTTCTATTAAATGTATTTGATATATGCCAACAAATTTTCAATTTGTGATTATTATATATTAATAATAGTTAGTGAATAGATTTTTTTAAATTTAATTTTAAAAAAAATAAATTGATGTTAATACAAATTCTTTCAAGTAAAGAATGATGCGTTTTTATTATGTGTATTTATCTGGATAAATATTTATTTTTTAGTTGTACGGAAAATTAATTAGATTTTTTAATTTATATAATTTATTTATTATAAGCATCATGTATAAAATGATGTGGATAATTAAATTTTAATCATTATTAAAAAAATTTATTTGAATGGATAAACAAATATTGAATCAGTAATTAATAATTGTACATATAAAATATAATATTTAGTTCTAAAATATATTTTTAATAATTTATTTTTTTAATATAAAATAAAAAAATATTTCATAAATATAATTAATGAAAATAGTAGTCTATTTGAGATAGTTTTTAAACAAAATTATTTTAAATTTTTAAGAATTAACTATTAAAATATTTAATATAAGACATCAATGATTATTGATATGTAATTAAATACATGTAAAATGCTTAAATTAGTAATTATAAATGTAATAATTAACTTGAGATATTATATGTTTAAACTATATATTGCAATATATAGTATTATTATGTATGTTGCTCAACCTATAATATGGATACGATTATTATGGCGTAGCAGACGATCGCCATCGTATCGTAAACATTGGTTGGAGCGTTATGGATTTTACAAAAAACCTATTCAATCTGATGGTATTATTCTGCATGCTGTGTCTTTAGGAGAAACATTAGCAGCGATCCCTTTGATACGTGCTTTGCAGCAGCGTTATCCAGAAATAGCAATTACATTAACTGCGATGACTCCTACAGGAATAGAATTAGCACGATCTAAGTTTCATCATAACGCACACTGCAGTTATTTACCTTATGATTTACCTGGTGCTATGAAACGATTTATTGATCAAGTTAAGCCCCGATTAGTTATTACCATGGAAACTGAATTATGGCCAAATCTCATTAATATATTATATCAACGTGAGATTCCTTTCATTATTGCTAATGCTCGGTTATCATTTCGTTCTTTTATTAAATATAAAAGATTTAGTCATTTTATTTCACTAATTATGGAACGTATTACGTTAATTGCTGCTCAAAATAAAGAAGATGCTTCTCGATTTCTTAAATTAGGATTAAAAAAAAATCAATTGTTTGTTATGGGTAATCTAAAATGTGATATTGAAATGAATCAGGATTTATTAAACAAAATTTCATTTTTAAAAAAAAATTGGATCAAAAAACGGAAGGTATGGATAGCTAGCAGTACTCATGCAGGAGAGGAGATATTATTGCTGAAAGCGCATAAACATCTTTTGGCAAGGTTTCCTGATTTATTGATGATTCTGGCTCCACGTCATCCAGAGCGTTTTGTTGATGTTAAAAACATTACTGAACAAGCTGGATTTTCTTATATCATGAGAAGTAGTGGGAT
This sequence comes from Blochmannia endosymbiont of Camponotus sp. C-003, assembly GCF_023585685.1. NCBI lineage: Bacteria > Pseudomonadati > Pseudomonadota > Gammaproteobacteria > Enterobacterales > Enterobacteriaceae > Candidatus Blochmanniella > Blochmannia endosymbiont of Camponotus sp. C-003. The sequence continues at coordinate 671,057 of NZ_CP097764.1, read as the reverse complement.
TATTCCATCTAAAGCGACACAAGTAATTATTAATGATACTATAGGAGAATTAATGTTATTATATGGTGTTTCAGATATAGCGTTTATTGGGGGTAGCTTAGTAAAACATGGAGGACATAATCCGTTGGAGCCAGCGGCACATTCTATTCCATTGATTATGGGGCCATACACTTTTAATTTTAATGATATTTGTGTTAAATTATATAAATCAAATGGATTAATTACAGTAACTGATACGGAATCTTTAGTGAAGGCTATTGCTATGTTACTGGTAAATCAACAATGTCGTTTAAGTTATGGCTGTAGAGCTATGAAAGTACTACAAAATAATCAAGGAGCACTACAACAACTATTGTATTTGTTAGACAAAACTATTTATTAGTGCACAAGATAACCTATTATGCGGTATTTTATAATGGTTATAAATTGGATTATGATAGTTGAGATTTTTAATATTAAAATATTTATGAATGATAGAGCATTATACTCTAACTATGATATGAAATTATACTAAAATATAATAGATAAAAGTATTATTATATATTGCATGGGGTATAGCTGTTATCAATGGATAATTTTAAAAAATATTTTTATTCATAAAAATATAAATTGAGAATAATTTAATTTGTAAACGTTGTTATAATTTATTTTTATATCTATTGTATCGATTGTTAACAATTGTTGAATAAGTCATTTTTTTTATTATTCTTATTTGAGAATTATAGTCTACATAGACGAAGTTGAGTTTTCCATGTTTGGTATATAATATGTATACGTATATATATTGTGGTCTTTTTATTGTAATAAAACATAATTATTAATATTCTCATGACAATTCAGGTTATGTATCCAGGGACTTTTGATCCATTAACTTATGGACATTTAGATATAATTATTAGAGCTCATAAAATTTTTGATAAAATATTTTTAGCTGTAGCTGAAAATTCACAAAAACATCCTTTATTTAGTCTTGAAGAACGCGTAATATTTGCGAAGCAGGCGACTGCAATGTTAGATCATGTAACAGTGTTTGGTTTCAATGACCTAACCATAAATGTGATGAAAAAAAAAAAGTGAATATTTTAATTCGTGGTCTCAGAAGTAGATCAGATTTGGAATATGAAATACAACTTGCAAAAATTAATAATTATTTTTCAAATGAAGTAGAGACTATATTTATGGTATCCACAGATATATGGGCGTCACTCTCTTCTAAATTAGTGAAAGAAATTGCTCAATATGGTGGTGAATTAGATCGTTTTATGCCTTCTTTTATTGCTAAGAAGGTTATTGAAAAACTACGTATTACTGAAAAAAAACACAGCAATACTTCTTTCTCTAAAAAAGAGAAAATTGTGTAGGTCTAAAGTTCTATACATGTAATATAATGTGATTTGATTTAACATTTTACTCTATAAATATGCAAAATACAGATAGATGCATATAGCGATATTTTAAATAATAGTTAAACTAAACAACCCTGCACAGCCTCAAAAAACATTGAGGCTGTGCAGGGTTGTTATATATTGTTGAGTTTTGATTTTTATTTATTTAACCATTCTTACCTTCTATGTATTTTACATGTTTTCGCACAACGGGGTCAAATTTTTTTAGTGTCATTTTTTCAGAGTTAGTGCGTTTGTTTTTTGTGGTGCTATAGAAATGTCCATTCTTAGAAGAAGAAAATAACCGGATTATTTCTCGTGTTTCTTTGGCCATTAGATTATTCCTGTTGAATATTATTTATTTTTTGGAATATATTTTAGTAAAAAATGTTCAATCCCAAACTTATCAATTAATCTTATTCCTTTAGCAGATAACCGTAACGCAACGAAACGTTTCTTACTTGCTACCCAAAAACGATGAGAATGAATATTAGGTGAAAACCAACGTTTCGTTGCGTTCATTGCGTGAGATCGTTTATTTCCGTTCATGGGACGTTTTCCTGTAATTTGACACATTCGCGCCATACGTTCTCCTTTTATTTTTGTCACGAATAATTGTTTTAAAGTTAAAATAAAATATTTTTATTTATTCTTATTTTTTGGTTTTTTAGTTTTGATACTGCTTAAGGTACCTAAATTTAGGATTATAAACATAATTATAATTACTTACTTGTTTTATTTTTGCACAATTTAAAATAAGAAAATTAAATAATTTTTAAAAATTATTTATAGCACTAGATATGTTGTAAAATAGTAGATTTATTTATGAAATTTTATTTCATCATTGTCTATATACATTCTCGCATATATCTTAGCTGTTATATATAATAGTTAAGATATATTATATGAAGTTTTTATGTTATATTACAATGTAATTATGAATTTTTTAAGTATTTTATTTTGAAATGTAATATGACGGGATTAATTAACAAACATATCATATTAGGAGTAAGCGGTGGTATCGCGGCATATAAAACTATAGATCTTGTTCGATGTTTAAAAGAACGAGGATCAGAAGTTAAAGTGATTATGACAAAATCTGCAAAAAAATTTGTTACTCCCTTAAGTCTTCAAACAATATCATGTCATCCAGTATTAGACAATCGTTTAACCACTCAAATAGAAACTACAATGCCTCACATAAAATTAGCTAAGTGGGCCGATTTAGTTTTACTAGCTCCGGCTACAGCTAATCTATTGGCTAGATTAGCTGTAGGATTAGCTGATGATTTACTATGTAGTTTATGTTTAGCTACAACAGCTCCTATTGCTGTTGCTCCATCTATGAATCAACAAATGTACAAAGCTATTGCAACTCAAACTAATTTAAACATTCTAAAAAAAAGAGGAGTTTTAATATGGGGCCCAGATTATGGATGTCAAGCTTGTCATGATATTGGGTATGGGCGTATGACAGATCCAAAAATACTTGCTGAATATGTAGAGCATTATTTCTATTGCGATAGTTCTTTGAGTCATCTTAGTATCATGATTACTGCTGGTCCGACTCACGAAGCTTTAGATCCTGTTCGTTTTTTTACTAATTATAGTTCGGGAAAAATGGGATTTGCTATCGCGCAAGCCGCTGCAGATAAGGGAGCGAAAGTTACATTGATTGCAGGTCCAGTAAATCTACGCACCCCTATTCGAGTACATCGTATTAATGTTATCTCTGCATTAGAGATGAAAGAAGCAGTTATGCGAGATATTTGTAATCAACAAATTTTCATTGGTTGTGCAGCGGTGTCAGATTATCGTATTTGTCATGCTTCTCTTAAAAAAATTAAAAAAAATAAAAATACTTTAAAAATAATTATGATTAAAAACCCTGATATTGTAGCAGAAGTGGGGTCTTTAATTGAAAAACGTCCTTATGTTGTAGGATTTGCTGCTGAAACTAATAATATAAAAAAATATGCTCAAGACAAACGAATTAGTAAACATTTGGATTTAATTTGTGCCAATAATATTTCTCGTATGAACCAAGGATTTAACAGTGATGATAATGCTTTATATTTATTTTGGAATAAAGGAAGTGTTGTATTACCTTTAAGAAAAAAAAAATTATTAGCACAACAACTTATTAATGAAATTATTAATCGTTATAATGAAAATAATTAATATTAAAATTATTAATGATAAGGTTTATAAGAATTTTTCTTTGCCAAAATATGCTACATTAGGATCTGCTGGGTTGGATTTATCAGCTTGTTTGGATAAACCGTTGACTATTTGTCCTGGAACAACTCATTTGATTTCTACTGGTATTGCGGTACATATTGCTGATTCAGAAATAGCAGGTGTTATTTTACCTCGTTCAGGTTTAGGCCATAAATGTGGTATTGTTTTGGGAAATTTAGTGGGACTGATTGATTCAGATTATCAAGGAGAATTGATGGTGTCTTTATGGAATCGTGGTTTAAAAAAGTATGTTGTATATCCCGGACAACGAATAGCACAATTAATTTTTATACCAATACTTCAAGTTAAGCTTTCTGTAGTTAAATCGTTTATACCTACCGAACGTGGGTCGAATGGTTTTGGACATTCAATGTAAAATACTGTTAATTATACATAGCAATTTTTGTGTATTGTCATTCAAATAAACAACTTTAATTATTTAATTTATATAGTTATATACATATTAATAGAGTATTTATAGTTATATTATGCTGAATGTTTATAGCAACTTTTATTAATATAAATTTTTAAATAGTCGTTTATTTTTTCAATAATTTTTTACAAGTTCACAAATAGTTTAATGATAAAAGATCATAAAAAAATAAACATAATATACTTTTTATATATGTGTATATATCGTATGCAGATTTTATTTTATATATTTTAAATCCATTGTGTTTAGTATTTATATATATGCTATATTATATAGCAAAATAAATTTTTTGAAAAAAAATTAAGCATTTTAATTGTAGTTTTTTTATTTTTGGATACGAACAATAGTTTTATAAATTATAAGTCCATTATAGTGTTGTAGATACTACTATCTATTCAATTAATTTAATAAAAATTGAATGGGTATTAAATAAATTCTGAAAATTTTTAAAATTACACCGATATATGTGTGTGGAGAGGCTATTCTAATGACAGGATAGATGACAAAATAAAATTATTGTATTTTTTAAATTATACATATTAACAAATGTAGGTGATTATTATGATTCATAGTATGACTGCGTTCTCAAAGAATGAAGAAAAATATACATGGGGTAATGTTACCTGGGAAATTTGTTCTTTAAATCAACGTTATTTAGATATTCATATCGATTTACCTAAATATCTTTATGGTTTGTCATGGGTAATTCGTAAAAATATTAAAGATTCTCTTATTAGAGGGAGAGTAGAATGTGTTTTACATATTCAAATAAATAAGAATTGTGACAGTAATACAGAGACGGTTTCTGTTAATAAACCATTAGTGAACAATCTCGTTTTATATGCAAAATGGATAAAAACATTAACTAATGAAGGGGAAATTAATCCAATAGATATTTTATCTTGGCCAGGAGTAATAACGTATGAAAAAAATAATTTGGATAATATGAAGAATAATGTTCATTCTGAATTATTAATATGTTTTAAAAAAACATTAGATAATTTAATACAAGATAGGAAAAGAGAGGGTGTGTTTTTAAAAAATAAAATTATAGAACGATTACATCTAATGTACTCTGAAGTGAATAAAATTCGCCAGTATATTCCTAATGTATTAGAGTGTAAAAGAAAACAACTCTTGGAATACATGAAAGATGTTTGCGTTTATACTGACCCAGCACGACTGGAGCAGGAGCTATTAATGATAGCTCAAAAGATTGATATTTCAGAAGAAGTAGATCGTCTAACGATTCACATTAAAGAGATGCATCGTATTCTTGATGAAAACGGAGCTGTTGGTAGACGATTAGATTTTGTAATACAAGAACTACATAGGGAGGCTAATACATTAACTTCCAAATCTATCAATTCTTACATTACTCAATTAGCAATCTCCTTAAAAATATTTATTGAACAAATACGAGAACAAACTCAGAACATTGAATGATATAATATATCTTCTTAGATAAGATATCTATCTGCTTTTTAAAATTTTTATATTTAAAATCTGAATTTGTTGTATAACCTTCCAATTTTATAATTCTTAATTATTTTTTATTTTCATCACATGAAATTTAGTCTGATGAATCAATTTGATTAAACATATTAATTGATACTAAAAATATAATGTACTTAAAATTTTAATTTTATGGAGATTCTCTGATCTATAGAGTGGATTCAATTATTAAAAATTTAAATTTTTATAATAATTTTTATACTCAAATTTATTTTATTTAAGTACTACATAAATTTATATAGTTAATATTTTACTATAAAAAAACTGATATATATCCTTTAATATTATTATTTTTAAGAGTGCATGTGAATTAAAAGAAAGAATATATAATTTAATAAAAAATATTATTATAAAATATAAAATAATTTTTTATTTTTATTTTTATAAAAAATAAAAAATTATTTTATATTTTATAATAATATTGTTTTTTTTTGATTTAGATCTGTTTACTTACAGATGTATAAAATTATAAAATTAAAAATAAATCATAAAATATAAAAAAAATTATTTTTAATAAATCTACAAGAAGTTTTATTTTCCAATAGCCATATTTCAAATTTAAAAAAACTCCGATAAAATAAAAATAGAAAACAAAACAAATTAAATACCAGAATATATATATATTCTGAATGAATCATGTTTTCTATTTTTTAATAAAATCAAAATTTTAATTTAGTAAAATTGCAATAAGTTAGGAGGTGTACACTGTAATAGTTAATTAAATATATAATTGATTATCAGATATAAATAATTGTCTATAAAGTTTATTGTTCTTAGTAAACAATACTTCAAATAATGATTACTATTTTAGACTATTATTAACTGATACTGCCAAATACAGTCCTATTATCATTATTGATTCAATATAGAGACAAATAATTATGAATAGATCAACAGATATTTCAAACATGGTAGAATCCTTATCTCGTATTTATCACCGTTTACGCAAAGAAATAAATGGTCAATTAATTAATGAAGGTCTTTCAATGTCTAAGATGAAAATTTTACATCTTATTACTACTGGCAAAACCAGCGCAACAGACATAAAAAATTATATGGGATTTTCATCAAGAACTGTAGTAACAGTTCTCGATGCATTAGAAAAAGATGAAATGTTACGGCGACAACAGAGTCTTACAGATCGTAGAGTAAAATACGTTTATATTACAGAAAAAGGACGTGATAAATTACGTGTTGCTGAAGATACACACAATGTTATTTTAGACCGTATATTTTCCCTTTTATCTGATGTACAACTTAAAAGTTTCAAAGAAGTATGTAATTTACTTGAAACACAACAAAAAAATAATGTCACAAAATAACAATACAACATACATATATTATGCTATAAATTTTTATTAATTCAAAGAAGATCCGCGATGAAACTAAATAATTTTCAGTAATTTCATGGTGACAATGTATACTTTAGTATAATTAAATTACGAAAATGTTTTGATCAAGGATCTTCTTTTGAGATAATATCAATATATTCATGCAAACAATGGTTTGAAAATGAATGGGAACTAAATTGATATTTAATAAAAATATGTGTACACATATTAATACGATATATATTTATAAATTTTAACTATTTATATAATTAAATATATATATATGTATATATATACATGATCATTTTATGACAAAGAATTCAGGAATATTGTGCATCATATCTGCTCCTAGTGGAGCAGGAAAGTCTACATTGATTCAAACTGTAATACAATATAATCGTTTTATTTATCAAACTAAATTATCTATCTCTTATACCACACGTATTCAAAGGCCTGGAGAAATACATGGGAAGGATTATTATTTTGTTTCAAAAAAAATGTTTAAATATATGATTGATAGAAATATGTTTTTTGAATATGCTAAAATTTTTAATTATTATTATGGTACTGCAAAAAGTAATATTGAAATGATGCTAAATACTGGGGTACATATTATACTAAATATTGACTGGAAAGGAGCTCAACAAATTCGAAATAAAATATCAAAAAACATCTATACTATTTTTATTTTACCTCCATCAAAAAAAGAATTGGCACACCGTTTGTATTTGAGAGGACAAGACACAAAGAAAGTGATCGCTATACGTATGAAGCAAGCAATGGATGAAATTAGCCATTTTAAAGAATATGATTATGTCGTTGTAAATGATAATTTTGATGTCGCTTTAATACATTTACAATCAATTATGTTATCTGAACAATTACGAATAGCACATCAAGAAATACGTTATGCAACATTAATAAATAATTTATTATTACCAGATATGTAAAGAATAAAGTAGTATATATACCCAATCAATATTAATTTAAACTAATAAATAAATTTTTAATATGCGGTAAATTAAAATGGCACGTATAACTGTACAGAATGCTGTAGAAAAAGTTGGTAATATATTTGATTTAATATTAGTTGCCGCGCGGCGCGCGCGGCAACTGCAAATTGGTGGAAAAGAAACGTTGATTAAAAAAAATAATAATGATAAGCATACCGTACTTGCGTTAAGGGAAATAGAAGAAGATTTAATTACCAAAAAATGAATATTGACTATGTATACAATTAAAAAATCAATATTATTTTGAGTGATGAAATTGATATTTAAGACAAAAGGAATGTCTAATATGATAATTATAAAAGTCTATCAAAATATAAGATCGTTATGTTGTTCTTATGTAAGTTTGTATTATCGCATGTAGTATATATAATTTTTTTATTTATAAAACAACAGTTATCATTGTTAATATATGTTTAATTCTCTAAAACTATTGTTGATATTGACAATGCTGCTTACAATATAGATGAATTTTTTAAATTTATATGAAAATAAAAATGTATATATATTTGTGTACTTTATAAATATCATGAAGTATATAAATACATAAAAATGATTATAGCATGTTTGGGCTTTAACTGTTTTTTATGTTGAATTATAGAAATGATAAAAATAATTGATAGTCGTTATGCATATAAGTGTGTTTGTTTTTATTATATTAAATTATTTATCAAGATAATAGTAATATAAGAAATCAGTGTTATATCCAACAAATTTTAGGTTTCAATAAAGGATTAACAGATCTGATTCAAATATTTTATGTACTAAAATATGGTATAGTTTGAATATAGATATCTTAATCAAATAAAGTTTTGAAAACTGTTTGATCGCAAGAATCTTATTCACAAGAGTATTGTTAAATGCCTTTATACAAGTAATATTATCATTATCATGTGATCTATAATAGCTGAGAGAATAAATATGAAAAATATTGAAAAAATTTTTTCTGTTATAAATGAGAATCAAATAAAATTTGTCGATTTGCGTTTTACTGATACCAAAGGAAAAGAACAACACATTACTATTCCTACAACACAGGTTAATGATCATTTATTTAATCATGGCAAAATTTTTGATGGGTCTTCTATTAAAGGTTGGAAAGATGTTAATAAATCAGATATGATATTAATGCCTGATCTTGATAGTTTCGTGATAGATCCATTTTATGAAGATGCCACAATAATTATTCGTTGTGATGTAATTGACCCTAATACTATGAAAAATTATGATAGGGATCCACGGTCTATAGCTAAACGGGCGGAAATGTTTTTGTATAATTCTGGTATTGCTGATAACGTTATGTTTGGTCCTGAACCAGAATTTTTTTTATTTGATAGTGTGCGTTTTTCGACAACAATATCAGGATCTTATGTAGTTGTTGACGATCGAGAGTCTTCATGGAACAGTGGTAGGGTTTATAAAGACGGAAATAAAGGTCATCGTCCTAAAATAAGAAGTGGATACGCTCCAGTGCCCCCAATAGATTCCTCTCAAGACTTACGATCTGCTATGTCTTTAACAATGGAAAAAATGGGGTTAATCGTAAAAGCTCATCATCATGAAGTTGCAACATCGGGCCAAAATGAGATAGCAACTCGATTCAACACTCTTACTAAAAAAGCTGATGAAATACAAATATACAAATATGTGGTCCACAATGTTGCTCATAATTCTGGAAAAACCGCAACTTTTATGCCTAAACCTATTATAAATGATAATGGGTCAGGAATGCATTGTCATATATCCTTGCATAAAAAAGATACTAATTTGTTTTCAGGTTTGCAATATGGCAAACTTTCCGATATCGCTTTATTTTATATTGGAGGTATTTTACGTCACGCTAAAGCATTAAATGCTATAACTAATCCAACTACCAATTCGTATAAACGTTTAGTTCCAAATTATGAAGCTCCAGTAATGTTGACTTATTCTGCTGGTAATCGGTCCAGTGCCATTCGTATTCCATCGTTTGTGGAAAAATTAGGAAATGATGCATCATGCCGTGTTGAAGTTCGTTTTCCTGATCCTTCTGCCAATCCTTATCTGGCGTTTTCTGCGTTGCTTATGGCTGGATTAGATGGCATCATGAATAACATCCATCCTGGAGAACCTGTAGATAAAAATTTATATACTGTTTCTAAAAAAGAAGCATTATCTATACCACATGTGGCTTCATCTCTTGATGAAGCACTAAAATATTTATACGAAGATCATATGTTTTTAACCCGAGGGAACGTCTTTACCCAAGATTATATCAATACATATATTTCATTGTGTCAAGAAGACAGTAGACTAGTATCTGCTACACCACATCCTGTAGAATTTGATCTGTATTATAGCGTTTAAAAATTTTTTGTATTATATGTGAAAAAAATAAAAATACAACATTATTTATTGACTATAGATAGTAATTTACAAAAAATTTTATCAAGGAACAAAACAATTATTTTCATATTCATATATAAATTGGTTGTTTGAAGGGTTTATCAAATAAATTTTGTTAATTTATTTGATTTTTGAATGAACAAAATTATATTAATTTAAATAATTCATTTTAATATTTACTGTGTTATGACATATAATTATCGTGTTGCTTATTTTCTAATAAGTGTACCTGCGGTTTATTGTTTACCTAACGAAACAACAAGTATGGAGGTAGCTTTCGTTGGTTATTCTAATAGCGGAAAATCTAGTGCTATTAATGCTTTAACTTATCAAAAAAAATTAACTAAAGTGAGTAAAACACCAGGATGCACACAATTGATTAATTTATTTGAAATTAGTCCGGGTATTCGTCTTATTGATTTTCCTGGTTATGGTTATTCTAAAAAAAGCAAAAAAAGAAGAAACTATTGGCACGATGCTATATGCGAATACTTAAAAAAGAGAGAAAATTTAAGAGGATTAATACTAATAATGGATATTAGGTATCCAATAAAAGATTTAGATCAAAAAACAATTGAAAGTGCGCTTTCCCTAAACGTTCCTATTTTTGCTTTATTAAGCAAATCAGATAAAATTTCTAGAAATATTTTGCAAATTACATATAAAAAAATAAAACAAGATATGCAGATGATATTTGAAACACATATACAGGTTGAACCTTTTTCTGTCGTAAGAAAATATGGAATAAAATCATTGAAAAAAGTCCTCAATAATTGGTTAAAATAGTGTATTTTTTAAAATATAATTTACATAAATAAATTATTATAATGTGATTGTTATGCAACATGTAGTGATATTTATCATTGTATTTTTAATATTAATTTGATGTAAATTTATGTATTAATGTGCTTGCTCCCAATTCTTTCCAACACCAATATCTACTTTTAGTGGTACATCCATAATAAAACATTCTTCCATTAATGTTTTAATTTTTCTTATAACCGGGTCTATAAGATCATGGTGTACTTCGAATACTAATTCATCATGTACTTGCATAATAATCCGTGCTGGAATTTCATTTTTTTGCAACCAATTATCGATGGATATCATTGCTTTTTTAATAATATCAGCGGCGCTCCCTTGCATAGGAGCATTAATTGCTGATCTTTCAGCGCTTTTCTTTTGTGAAATATTAGTGGAATAAATGTCTGGTAAATATAATTTTCGTCCGTCTAATGTAGATACATAACCGTATTTATTAACATGTTCTCGAATATGTTGCATATATTTCATAACACCAGGATAACGATTGAAATAACGATCTACATATTTTTGAGCTTCTTTACATGTTACTGATAATTGACGTGCTAATCCAAATGCGCTCATTCCATAAATCAATCCAAAATTAATAGTTTTAGCTCGTTGTCTTTGTTCATCAGTAACTGAGTGTAATGCAGTAACAAATATTTCAGAAGCTGTTGCAGTATGAATATCTTTTTCAGAAAGAAAATCATTGATTAATTTAGTATCTTGAGAAAGATGCGCCATAATTCTTAATTCTATTTGAGAATAATCTGCTGCTACAATTAAAAAATTTTTAGGAGCAATAAAAGCCTGACGTATTTTTCTTCCATCGTAATTTCTATTTGGAATATTTTGCAAATTAGGACTAGTAGAGGAAAGTCGTCCCGTAGAAGTTCTAGTTTGATTATACGAAGTGTGTACTCTATTTGATTTTTTATTGATCATAGCGATTAGTTTGTTGATATAAGTAGATTGTAATTTAGATAAAGCACGATACTGCAAAATAATTTTTGGAATTGGATATTTTTTTGATAATTTGTTTAATACTTCTTCATTGGTTGAAGGAGCCCCTTTAGGTGTTTTCTTTAAAATTGGTAACTTTTGCTGATGATATAATATTTCTTGCAATTGTTTAGTTGAAGCAAGATTAAAAGGAGTGCCTACTAATTGATATGCTTCTAGCTCTAATGCATGAATTCGCGAATCTAACTCTTCTGAATGTGTATTAAGTAGTTGTTTATCAATCAATACACCATAACTTTCAATGCGGGATAAAATAGATATTAAAGGCATTTCTATTTCTTCAAATATTTTTTTTAGTTTGTCATTTTCCTCTATTTTTGGCCATAAAGTATGGTGTAGATTAAACAAGGATTTGATGAATTTTGAGGCATATAGCGACTGTAATTGTATATTTTGAAGATCTGAAATTATATTTTTTTTATTATAATTTTCATAATTTTTTTTAAAATTTGTAACAGCATCAAATGTATCCTTATCTAAAAATTTTTTTATATCGTGATAATTAGAAGTACCATACAGTGTATATAATTCTAATATAACATCAAATTCCATACCAACTAAATTTATATTATAACGTTTAAAAACAGAGTAGCTAAATTTTAGATGTTGGCTAACTTTTTTTATTTTTTCATTTTCTAAAATTGGTTGTAGAATTGATAATATTTCCTCAAGATATAAAAAATTCTGATGATTATTAATTGAATCAGTTTTTATAGGGATATACGCGTTTTCTTTAGTATCTATAGATAAACATATACTTATGATATTAGCTGTAGAAACATGAAATATATCTGTATGTATACTAAATATGAAAAATTTGGATGTGTTAATTTTTTCAACCCAATGATATAACATTTCAATATTGTGTATTATTTTGATAGTTTTTTGTTCTTTGGAATAATTTAATAATAAATTATTTTTTTGAGAGAACAGTGTATTATTGGATTGTCGGTGTGATGGGGTATTTTTAAAATGGTGATATTTATCCAGCCATGTTCCTGATTGTAAATCTATTAACCAATTTGTAAATTCATACTGTGTGAATAAAGATGACAAAGTGTTCATATTTATCCGTTGTATTAACAGTTGATAATCAGATATATTTAAAGATAGATTCGTTTGAATAGTTGTTAACCTATAAGAAAGAAATGCTACTTCTTTGTTGATTTGCAATGTTTTTTGTATTGCTTTAGCACCACGTAGACCTAAATTTAATATATCAAATTTATCTAGATGATCGTATAATTTTTTTAAGTTACCTATTTTATTTAATAAAATCTGAGCAGTTTTTTTTCCTATTCCAGGAACTCCAGGAATATTATCAGATCGATCTCCTATTAATGCTAAATAATCGGCTATTAAAGTTGGTGGTACCCCAAACTGTTTTTCTATTTCTTTAGGAGTGAGAATAATATTCGACATGGTATTTATGAGAGTTATTTGAGAGGATACTATCTGAGCCATATCTTTATCTCCTGTACTAATTAATACAGAATTTCCTGATCGCGCGCAAGATACAGCTAATGTACCTATTACATCATCTGCTTCTACATCAGGCACTCTCAGAATTGGTAACCCCATCGCTTGTATTATTTCACATAATGGATCAATTTGAGTATATAAATTTTTAGGGGTTTTAATACGATTAGCTTTATATTGTTCAAATAAATTATTACGAAAGGTTTTTCCTATTGTGTCAAAAACAACTACCATGTGAGTAGGTTGATATCGTATCAATAGACTTTTTATCATGTTGATTACCCCGTATATTACCCACACTGGGGTGCCAGAGCTAGTGATTAATGGGGGAAAGGCATGATATGCACGGTGTATATAAAAAGATCCATCCACTAGAATTATCGGACTATTTATGATTGTAGCCATAATAATGTTTGTATACGACTTAATTTTACAGAAAAATAAAGAGAATATTAGATTGTTACTTAGTAAAACTATTAACTGTAAGGTTATTATAAACAACAAAATAATAAAATCAATGAAGTCATTTTTCGAAATAACTTTAATACAAATAAAATACTTATTTATATATGTTAGCGTAATGATGATGTGCAATATATAAGGATTATGTTTTATCTATAAGTAAATTTAGCAACTCACAAAATTGTTTTATATAAGCATTAACGGATGATATGTCTAATTTCTCGTTTTTTATCATATATTTACCATTAATGAATATTGATGGTACTCCTTTTAAACGAAAATTTATTGCTGCTTGTTCTTGATCCAAAATTAAAGATTTTACTAATACACTATCCCAAGCGATATCAAATTCTTCTTCTTTGACACCAGATTTAATGAATATTGCACGAATATCCTCTACAGTGCGAATAGATTGTTGTTTTTGTATTGCTGTAAATAATATAGGGCTGATTTTATTTTCTATTCTTAATGCTATTGCTACAGCCCAAGCATGTGTTAATTGCTTTCCTAAGTTACCTAAAAAATTTACATGATATTTATAAAAATTTACATTTTTAGGTAATGTTTGTTTTATATTATTGGAAATATGATAAATTTGTTCGAATTGATAGCAATGTGGGCAGTAAAAAGAAAAAAATTCTAATAATTGCGGTGCATTGTGAATAGGTTTATTTAGTCGAACATATTGCCTGCCTTCTGTAATTGAAGAGGCAATGCTTTTGAATGAAAATATCAAATAAATTACTATCAAAATGAGATGCAATTTTTTCATACCCCCTCCTAATAAGTATATGAATATTTCATATAAAAATATAAATATTGTAATATTATGATTAGAATACTATTTTAATTTATTTAATATTTAAATTAATTTAATTATTGATGTTGGTTTTGTGTATAATACATTTATTTGTAGTATTGTATGAGAGTTTATGTGACTGTTGCATGAACTAAATATAGACAGTAAATTATATTTGTATTTGTTTGAATATGATTGTTAAAAATCATTTTATTGTCGAGATAGAATGTAATATTCGCAAATGGATTATTTTATATAATAATTTTAATTAAAATTTATTATCTATGTGTATGCATACATGGATATTTTCGTAGTTACAAAGTACATAATTACAAACCTATTCATAATATTATACTTGGAACTTCAGAGCAATGATTATATGTTATGATGAATGGAGAGCTTATATAAATTTATTTTAATATAGCAATACATATGTATATGCGATGATTTATTCATATAAATTGCAGTATATCTTTTATTTGTATCGCTAAATATTTATAAATATTGCTATGTATTTAATTTGGTGTATTTGAACTGTATTATTTTTTATTATAAAGTAGTATGTCTAATTTGTCCCAAATACTATCAATATAATGTCGCACTGTATCCTTCATTTGAATAGGAATACCCCATTCTCTTTCAGTTTCTCCTGACCATTTATTTGTTGCATCAATACCTATTTTAGAGCCTAAACCAGAAATTGGGCTAGAAAAATCAAGATAATCAATTGGAGTATTTTTTACTATTATGGTATCTCGATCAGGATCCATTCGTGTGGTTATCGCCCATACTACATCATTCCAATCTCGAGCATTAATATCGTCGTCACATATAATAATAAATTTAGTATACATAAATTGTTTCAAAAAGGACCATATTCCGAAAATTATACGTTTAGCGTGTCCAATATATTGTTTTTTTATAGTCACAATAGCTAATCTATATGAGCAACCTTCAGGAGGTAAATAAAAATCTATAATCTCCGGGAATTGTTTTTGTAAAATGGGGATAAATACTTCATTCATCGCCATTCCAAGAATTGCAGGTTCATCTGGTGGTCGCCCAGTATACGTAGAATGATAAATTGGGTTGTTCCGTTGGGTAATATGGGTAATAGTACATACTGGAAATTTATTAGTAGTGTTATAATATCCTGTATGATCTCCAAAAGGACCTTCCATTGCCATTTCATCTCGTTCTAAATATCCTTCTAATATAATTTCAGAATTAGCTGGAACATCTAAGTCGCATGAAATGCATTTGATCACTTCAGTTCTACAACCTCTTAGTAAACCAGAAAAAGCATATTCTGATAACGTATCGGGAATAGGAACTACTGCTCCTATCAAAGTAGCTGGATCAGCTCCTAATGCTATAGTGATTGGAAATCTTTTTTCTGAAGTATTTTTATGCCATTCTTGAAAATCTAATGCGCCACCACGATGAGATAACCATCTTATAATGATTTTGTTTTTAGATAGTACTTGTTGACGATAAATTCCAAGGTTTTGTCGTTTACTTTTTAGACCACGGGTGATCGTGATACCCCAAGTAATTACAGGGGATATATCTTGAGGCCAACAACGCATTATTGGCATATGTGTGATATCTACATCTTGGTTGCACCAAACATTTTCTTGGCACGGAGCTGTACTGACACGCTTAATGGGCATATGTAGGATATGACGAAAATGAGGTATTTTAGAAAAAAAATCATGCATTCCTGTCGGTAATTCAGGTGCTCTTAAAAATGCAAGTAATTTTCCAACATCACGTAAAGATAAAATGTTTTCTTTTCCCATCCCTAAGGCTATCCTGTTAGGGGTGCCAAATAAATTACAAAGAACAGGTATTGCATATCCTTTAGGATTTTCAAAAAAGAGCGCTGGACCTCCAGATTTAATAGTACGATCAGCAATTTCTGTTATTTCTAAATCAGGACTAATAGGAAATTTAATTCTTTTTAACTCTCCTCTATGTTCTAAGATTGTTATAAAATCACGTAAATCTTTATATTTCATAGTTTTTTAATAATCATTAAATATTGTTGCAATTAATAATATTGAAAATATTGCATGATGTCATTAAATATAGTTTTAAATTTATGATTGAAATTAGCTATATTTTTCTATTTTAACATTTATTTAAAATAAGATATTTATTTGCATGTTCACATGAACTTGTATTAGAAAATACAATTCAATAAAACAGTAACAGTATTATTGTGGATTTAAATAATGCGTTTCCAACCTATTATCCAAATAAAGATGCCAACTGAAAATAAAAAAATAGAAAAAATTTTTAAGTATTTATCTTGTATGTATAAGAAAATACTGCTAGTAATTAACATTGCGCCAACACCGAATAAAAATAATGCTTGACCGTGATTAGTTCGCTGAATGCTTAATTCTCTTATTAATGTTTCTATTTTTTCTTGTAAGATATAAGAACGTTTAAATTCATTAGATAACAATGTAGGTAATTCCGGTATTTTATCTATCCAATAAGGTATCTTGTCTTTTAAAGTACATACTGTTTTTGATAATTTTAATTGGTCCCGCATCCACTTTTTTAAAAAAGGTTGAGCAGATGTCCAAAGATTCAGATTTGGATATAGTTGTCTAACTATTCCTTCGATATATAATAAAGTTTTTTGTAATAAAATTAATTGAGGTTGTATTTCCATATTAAAATGTCGTGCGGTATTAAATAAGTACAACAATATTTTACTAAAAGGAATTTTTTCTAATGGTTGTTCAAAAATTGGTTCGAATACTGTTCTCATGGCGCATTCAAAATCTTCAATTTTGGTATCAACGGGTATCCAACCTGAATCAAGATGTAATTCAGCTATTTTACGATAATCACGATTAAAAAATGCTATAAAATTTGCTGCTAAATAGTATTTATCTTTTTTATTTAAAGACCCAATAATCCCACAGTCAACACTAATATATTTTGGATTTCCTGGATGTTTATAACTAATAAAGATATTACCAGGATGCATATCTCCGTGAAAAAAACCATCTCGAAATACTTGAGTAAAAAATACTTCTATTCCGCGTTCCGCTAATAATTTCATATTAGTTTTTTGTTTTTTTAACGCAACCAAATCATATACAGGTATACCATAAATACGCTCCATAACCATAACATTTTCATTACAAAAATCTACATATACTTTGGGTATATATAATATTTGACTTTTTTTAAAATTTCTTCTTAATTGAATAGTATTAGCTGTTTCTTTTAGTAAGTTCAGTTCGTTAAACAGAGTTTTTTCGTATTCTGCAACAACTTCTGAAAATTTAAATTTACGTCCTTCTGGTAGAAATTTATAAATCCATTTGGACAATCTATACATTAAGCATATATCTACTTTAATAATAGGTAAAAGACCTGGTCGAATAATTTTAATTACTATATCTTTATTGTTTTTTTTTAATCTGGCAGAATGTACTTGTGCAATAGATGCAGATGCCAATGGTATCTCTTGAAAATCTTTAAACCATGTTTCCAATGAATTTCCAATAGATTGTTCTATATACCTTTTAGCAATAATTCCGTCGAAAGGAGCCACACGATCTTGTAATATTGATAGTTGGTCTGCAACGGCATCTGAAAAGATATCTCGTCGAGTGGAAAGCATTTGACCAAATTTGATCCATATTGGACCTAACTCTTGTAATGCTAAACGCAATCTTTCCCCTAAAGTCAGTTGGGAATGTTTATTTAAAGAGTGCAAAAGAAATCTATTACCTATTCTTAATGGAAAAATTAGTCGATGAGTGGGAACGAAATCACTCAATCCATAATTTAATATTGTTTTTATTATGGAAAAAAGTCGATATAGTTCATCAAAAAACATCAGATTTCCTATAATTTGTTTGAAATGATTAAGCATATCTCTTTATGAGGGTTACTTTCGGTTCAATAAATTTATCTCGTGTTCCTACACTACTATCAAATATAGTTATATTGAAAATATTTTTAATTAATATTTATTTTTAATAGAAGCTTATGAGTATTGAATGCCAATTTAATTTGTCTTATGAAATATCAGTTTGATGTACATACAATGAATATTAGTAATGTTTAAACTAAATATTAGGTACTCCTATTTAATTAAATTTCGTATTTATTTATTTATTATTATTATTACACATCCTATTATAGATCTCATTTAATTTTAATATGAATATATTTTTCATGCACTGTATTGTAGGGTGTGTATTCATACGGTAATGGTATCACTGTTTTTATATGTTATTGTTATAAACATAAAGATACAAATAATTTGTTTTTTATTAATATATAAAACAATTGGATATTATAGGTTTGTGAACTCGATATGAAATACTTTTGTAAGATTCGAATAAATATTCATTGTTTTAATAGTATAAACGAATAGCAATATTATTGATCTTCATAACTTACTTAATATAAATCATTTTAACATTTATAAGCGTAATGTAATACAGCAATTCCGAAAGTCATGTTGAAATATTCGACATTTTTGAATCCTGCTTTTATTATCATATTTTTTAAAGTTTCTTGATCTGGATGCATACGAATAGATTCTACAAGATAACGATAGCTATTAATATCTTGAGTTACACATTCACCTATTTTTGGTAAAATATGAAATGAATATAAATCATATATTTTATTTAATATTTTAAACACGGGTACCCCAAAATCTAAAATTAATAATTTTCCTTTAGGTTTTAGTACTCTATGTATTGAAAATAATGCTTGCTCTTTATTTGTAAAATTACGTAATCCAAAAGAAACAGCAACACAATCAAAAGTATTTTCAGAAAAAGGCAGAGATTCAGCATCAGCTTGAATGTATAACACATTATTTAGTATGCCTAAATTGCGTAGTTTCTTTTGTCCTATATGTAGCATGGAAGAATTGATATCTGCTAATACTACTATTCCTGTGTTACCTACTAATCTGGAAAATGGAATACTTAAATCTCCAGTACCTCCAGCTAGATCCAGTACATTGCATCCAACATATACTTCACTGTGATAAATCACAAATTGTTTCCATATTCTATGTATCCCAAATGACATTAAATCATTCATTAAATCATATTGCGATGCTACAGTGTGGAATATATTAGACACTAATGATGCTTTCTTATTTTTGTAAACGTTTTTAAAACCAAAATGAGTTATGTCTTTTTCATATTTATTATTCATATTCGTTTATATATCGTAATATTTACCAACTACATTTCTATTTATCAAAAATATTGATTTCACTAAAATAGCATTATAGTTTTATCAAGTCACATATGTAAATATGCTTGTTTCAAGGATTTGATAAAGATTTATGAGATGTATTTTTAGTGAGATTATCTTCAAAATTGGATGGATCAGAAGAATTATTTTGTTTATCACATAAAAATATGTCATGTGACGACATCACATTAGCAACAATTGGTTGTTTTATTTGTACTCCAAGTGCTCGAAAACCTTCTGCTTGGCTTATAATGTTACCTTTTCCTTCAGAAAATTTATTTTTTGCTGCGCTATAAATAACTTCTGCTTTATTCAGATAGAGGCCAATTTTATTCAAGTCATCCATAAACAACCGTAGTTTATCGTACAATCGTCCTGCTTTATCAGCAATTTTTTTAGCGTGACAATTTTGATATTCATAACGCCATAAATTATTTATGGTGCGCAAAGCTATTAATAGTGTTGTAGGGCTGATTAACATAATATTATATCGCATAGCATCTGTTAATAATGATGCTTCTTTTTTGATAGCTAACATGAAAGCTGATTCGATAGGAACAAACATTAAAATATAATCTAATGTGTTTAATCCAGATAATTTTTGATAATCTTTTTTACTTAATGATTTTATATGAGCACGTAATGAATGTACGTGCTCAATAATAGCTGATCGTTGATCTTCTTCGTTATCGCTATTGAAATAACGTTCATAAGCTACTAGGGATACTTTAGAATCAATTATTACATCTTTACCATGGGGTAAATGTATAATCACATCAGGTTGTAATTTGTTTCCATCAGTTTGTTTTATGCTGACTTGTACATGAAATTCATGACCTTCACGCATACCAGATGCTTCTAATGCGCGAGTTAAAATTATTTCTCCCCAACTGCCTTGTGTTTTATTGTTTCCTTTCAATGCTTGTGTTAGATTAATAGTTTCTTGAGTAATTTTCGTGTTTAATTGATGTAAATTATGAATTTCATATGTCAGAGCATGTCTCGATTGCTCCTCTTTTGAGAAATTGTTTTCTATTTGACTTTTAAATCCTTCTAGTTGTTCTCGCAATGGATATAATGTTTTTTCAAGAGTTATTCGATTTTGCTTATCTATTTTATATCCGCTTTGATCAAAGATACGATTTGCTAAATTTTCAAATTGCATAGTTAATCGGTTTTCATTATCGATAAATAATTTTTGTTTTTCTTCTGTTGCTAATTTATGTTCTTCTAACCGAATGTTTAATTCCTGTAGTTTTAATTCTTGAGCATGATTTAAATTTAATTGCATATGTAATTCGTGATTTAGTTTTTCACATTTTTGATGATAATGATCTAATAATTTCAAACGTTCTTCGGCGGTAGATAATTTACCATGTAGTTCATATACTATTTGTGATTCTTTTTGCAATTTCTGTTCTATATTATAACGTGAAGCAGACTCATTTTTTAAATTTTGTGTCATGACAGATAAGGCGTTCTTATGAGCTGCGTAGTCATTATGGTATTTTTTAATGTAACTTTTTCTTATAATCTGAAAAAATATTCCAGATATTAAGAAACCTATGAACATGCTAATTATGTTATATAAGTGAAATGAGGTAATTGGCATATATTCTCTGTTATAAAATATATTGATACATAATCTTATAGTAATTATGCATTATTATTGATATGCAATATATCAATAATCTAGGAATACAACTAGACGACATAAGGTTTATATTATGTTTTAAACAACATATTTTCTTAGATAATACAACATATTAAATTTTATTTAAGATTCTTTGATTTTAAAGAAAATATGTTGTTCAAAAATTTTTCAAGTTATGAAATATATTTTGAATGAATTAAAAGATCTCAAAAGTGACAATTAATATTATTTTAAATAATTATGTAAAGTATTGTTTTTATTCATAAGAATATGAGCACCTTCTATTACAACTTTAATTGCCATGTATTCAGTATGGTGTATCAAATCAATGTTTGGAGTTTCTTTTTGTGTACGGTTTACAATAACACCTGTAACCACTCCTGCCCGTAATCCTTGAGCTAAACACATAGTTAGTAGTGTTGCAGATTCCATTTCGTAACTTATAACTCCCAGGTTTTTCCATTCTTCCATGGATCCGCGCAATTTTTGAATAACTCGTCCAGAATATGTATCCTCTCTTTCTTGTCCAGGATAAAATGTATCTGAAGATACGGTTACACCAAAATGTGATTTAATCCCAATGTTTTTAGCTGCTTTAATTAAAGCCATAGTACACGATAAATCTGCTACTGCTGGAAATTCTAATGGAGCAAAATGTTGACTTGCTCCATCACAGCGAACGGCTGCAGTGGTAATTAATATATCGCCTATTTTTATGTGTTTTTGAATAGCTCCTGCAGTACCTACACGTAAGAATGTGCGTATGCCTAATTGGGATAATTCTTCCACTGCAATGGAAGTAGATGGACCACCTATACCTGTAGAACAAACAATGATTGTATCTCCGTTAATTTTTGAAGACCAAGTAGTAAATTCTCGATGACTAGAAATATATTTTGATTCGTCCATTAAAGAAGCGATTTTTTTTACTCTATTAGGATCGCCTGGAAGAATAGCTAAAGTCGCTCCTTGAAGGTCCCTGATCTTTAAACCTAAGTGAAATGTATTAATTATAGTCATAATAAATCTAATTGCGTGATTTTTTAAGAGCTATTGTCAAGTATTTAAAATTAGTGGAATATTTTTCCAAATTTTTATTTTATAAATTAAATAATATTAATTGTAACTTATCTAATAATCGTTCTTTAAATAGATAATTTCAATGACCATGATTTCACTAGTAAAAATGGTAATTTTTATCTGGATATTAATTGTATACAATCAATGAATAAGATTATTGCGATAATTTATGGTAAATATGATTGTTTGCGTAATAATTTAGCCGCAGACACCATATTACTCAATGATTGTTTAGTTTCAGGCCATGATCTCGTCTTTAACCCGCAATCAGGATTAATCCATAAACGTTGTTTTGGGATATATTTTAACAATTGATTAATTTTTGTGATAAGCTCGTTTTGAGTTGGTGCATTTGGAGAATGAATATCGTATATTCCTGGTCCAATTTCGTTTAAATTCTTGGTTACATATTGTATAGATTGTAACATTTTTTCGTCTGACCTAGATGCTTCTATGCTGATTACATCTGCATCTAATGCTAGAATACTATCCATGATATCACTAAATTCAGAATAACACATATGAGTATGAATCTGAGTTTCATCTTTCACCGACGATACAGTTATCCTAAAGACATCAATTGCCCATTCTAAATATTTTTTTTGATCAGAATGTTTTAAAGGTAATCCTTCTCGTAAGGCTGGCTCATCAATTTGTATGATTCCAATGCCAAATTTTTCTAAGTCGATTACTTCATCGCGTATCGATAATGCTAATTGTAGTGCTATTGTTTTTCGTTGTATATCTTCGCGTGGGAATGACCAATACATTATAGTGACAGGCCCAGTTAATATACCTTTTATTGGTTTTTTAGTCAATGACTGAGCGTAATTGATCCATTCTGTAGTAATGGGTTTTGAGCGACTAATATCTCCAATAATTACTGGAGGTTTTACGCAACGTGAACCATAACTTTGTACCCATCCATTTTGAGTAAATATAAATCCATTTAAATTTTCTCCAAAATATTCTACCATGTCATTTCGTTCTGGTTCTCCATGCACTAAAACGTCTAAACCTAATTTTTCTTGTTCTATAATAATTTCTTTAATATAATTCTTGATATTAAGATGATAATCTTCTTTATTGATTTGATTATTTTTGAAACGAAAACGAAGTTTACGAATTTCTTTAGTTTGAGGAAACGAACCGATAGTAGTTGTTGGAAGCAATGGTAAATTAAGCTTCTTATGCTGTAATGTAACTCGTGTTGCGTATGGAGCACATCTAGAATGTGCAATTTCATTGATATCTTCGAGACGTTTTTTAACTTGTATATTATGAATTGTACTGGAACCAGATCTCAAATTATTGGACACGTAATATTCATTAAGTATATCTTCGTGTGTCGAGTCGTCTTCGTATTTAGCGTTCAAAGCAGTGCATAACATTTTTATTTCGCAACATTTTTGTACTGCAAAGGCAAACCATTCTTTAATGTGTTTTTTTAGTTTTGTCTCTATATTGAGATCGATAGGACTATGTAAAAGAGAACAGGAAGAACTTATCCATAATTTACGCTCTCCTACTAAAGGGGATAATTTTGTAAACCAGTTATGTAAATTAGTTTTCCATATATTACGTCCGTTAATTACTCCTGCTGATAGTACCCAATGTTTTGGTAATTGTGCATGAAGTAAAGGTATGTTATCAGAGTTGGAAACTAGGTCTGCATGTAGACCATCTATTTTTAATTGTGTAATAATATCTAATTGATGATATATATTATCAAAGTAAGTAGTTAACAGCAATTTAACTGTACCATGAAGTTGTTCATATGTGCTTAGATATGCTTCTAGCCATTGGAACGGTAGCTCTAAAACTAATATGGGTTCATCAATTTGTACCCAATCAATATTTTTTGATGATAATATATCTAATATTTCTTGATATACTGATAATAAATTAGGTAATAGTGATAATCGATCAAATTTTTTTCCTTTTACTTTTCCTAACCAAAGATAACTAATTGGGCCAAGTAGTATTGGTTTTACTGTATATTTTAGAGACAAAGCTTCATCTATTTCATCGAATAATTGCATCCAATTCAATCTAAATTCTTGAGTGTGAACAAATTCGGGTACTATATAATGATAATTTGTATTGAACCATTTTTTCATTTCTGCAGGCGGTATTAGTTTTTTGTTGAAAGAATATCCTCGACTTATTCTAAATAATGTTGTTAAATTATCATTTTCTTGATCAGTTCGGTGTCTATTTGGAATATTATTGAGCATCATGCTAGTAGTCAAAACATGATCATACCATGCAAAATCGCCTACTGGGATCCAATCGATACCGGAATCTTTCTGTTGTTTCCAATGACGTCTGCGTAATGTACGACCTATTTCTAGTAATTTATTTTCTTTTATCTTCCCATTCCAATAGTATTCTAGAGCATACTTTAGTTCTCTATGTAATCCAATACGGGGAAATCCCAATGTATGACCGATAATTGTCATAATTTACTCCATGATCATATTTGATTATATGAGGTGTTCATAAAAATGTAGAGTAGAAAATATTTAAAAAAAGCGTCAGGTGCTAATAATCAATCTGGATATTGAAAAATAAATTTACAGTTGATTCTGTATTATATAGTTATATGATTACTTTATAAACTTAATATACACAACATTGCAATTATTAATTATCGCGAATTGTATCAAATAATTTAGCTTATAGTCAAATAATTAAAATTAATAAATTATATACACGTGCTAATGGTTTTTTATATCGTTTGGTTTTGTAAATCAAATTAAAAAAATCTAATTAATTTTGTATGATTAATCTCATTTTTTTCATTGCATTTTTTTCTAATTGACGTACTCGTTCAGCGGAAACACCGTATTGATTAGCTAATTCTTGTAATGTACTTTTATTGTCTACATTTAACCATCGGGCACGAATAATGTGTTGGCTGCGTTTATCTAAAGTGTTTATAGCTGCATTTAGTTTATTACCAACCTGATCGATCCATTCATCTTCTTCATTAGAAGAAACGATTTTATCTTGTAAATATAACATAGGTGCTATTGATATTCCTCGATTATCGTCATCTGAAGATTGTTCAAAATTCATATCTTGTGCTGACATTCGAGATTCCATTTCACGTACGTCTTTGCTAGTTACATTTAGTGCTTTTGCAACTACTTCTATTTCTCCTGCATTAAACCAACCTAAACGTTGTTTAGTTTTGCGTAGATTAAAAAATAGTTTACGCTGTGCTTTAGTAGTAGCGATTTTTACAATACGCCAGTTTTTTAAAACATATTCATGGATTTCTGATTTAATCCAGTGCACAGCAAATGATACTAAACGAACATCTAATTCTGGATTAAATCTCCGGACAGCTTTCATTAATCCAATATTACCTTCTTGTATTAAATCGGCCTGCGCTAAGCCATAACCAGAATAATTACGAGAAACGTGAATAACAAATCTTAGATGCGATACAATGAGTTTTTTTGCAGCATCTAAATCTCCATGATAATATAAGCGTTGAGCTAGCGTTTTTTCTTCTTCTGCTGTTAACATAGTGTAGGCATTGGCGGCTCTTATATATGCTTCTAAGTTCCCTTGAGGAACTAAAGTTATATTTTTTTGTATATATTTAGGCATTTATTCTCCTAAAATAACCATGCGTATGCTGATAATATATGTGCATTAATGCACACATATTCAATTGCATTAGAACTTTTATTAAAAAATTTTGTGTCGACAATAGAACTGATACATAACACTAAATATTATATGCAATAACACAATCATCATTTGATGCTATTATTAATTTAAATTATATATATAATATCATAAAATTACCTGTTATCATTAATTATTTCCCATTTAATCCCATCCAATAATTCGTTAAATCATTTTAGCAATGAAATCTGAATTTCAATTAACATTGATGATTGTAGATTATGTATAAAGTATCCAGTATCCTAGAGGTTATATTTTTTGATTCATTGTTATTAATTTGTGCTATTGTATTAAATGATGTCTTTGAATCAATATGCTAGTGTTATGATTTTTTTTCTATTTAAAGGCATGACAAGTGCTGATTTTAATTCTTATAAATTGGTCTGTTTGGATGAAACTGCTTGTAAGCATAATAAATATTAATGACATTATTTTTAATAATTGTTGATGTAATTATTTTTATTGTTATTTATATTAGTATCTTGTTCTCAATAGATACTAATATAAATTATGAGTATTTTTGTTATTGAGTTTGCTCTTTTAAAATAGCTTCAACAAAATTGTGTGATATAAAGGGTTGTAAGTCATCAATATTTTGCCCTATTCCAACATATCTTATTGGTATTGAAAAATGATCAGCAATAGATAAAAGAGTTCCTCCCTTAGCGCTACCATCTAATTTAGTCATAATTATTCCTGTAATTTTAATAGCTTCATTGAACATACGTACTTGATTTATAGAATTTTGTCCGATGTTGGCATCAAGAACTAATACGATTTCATGAGGTGCTTCTGTATCAATTTTTTTTATTACTCTGATAATTTTTTTTAGTTCTTCCATAGCATGTATTTTATTTTGTAATCTTCCTGCGGTGTCTATAATAAGTAAATCAACAGATTTTATTTTAGCTATTTTAATAGCATCAAAAACTATTGAAGCAGAATCTGCAGTGGTATTTTTTTTGATGACTGTAACGCAACCACTACGTTCTCCTAAAATTTTTAATTGATCAGCAGCTGCTGCTCTACAGGTATCTCCTGCTGCTAACATTACAGTTTTATTCTCTAATCGGTAATAATGTGCTAATTTTCCAATAGTAGTAGTTTTTCCCACACCATTAACTCCTACTATTAACATAATAAATGGTTTTTTTTCTTGTAAAAAAAACGGTTTGTCGACGAGTGTAACTATTTTTAACATTTCGTTACGTAATGTATCGTGAAAAGATTTTTCATCACAGTTTCCATTAACATTAATATAATTTCTCAAATTATTAATGATTTTTTTTGTAGTGTGTATATTTATATCTGCAATTAATAACTGATTCTTAATTTTATCCAGCGTAGCTGTATCAATTCTTTTATCATGAACTAAATCCATGATATTATCACCTAATTTTTTTCGAGTATTTAATAAACTTTGCTTCAGTTTGCTAAATAAATTATATGCACGATTCATATATATATTTACCTCATGATTATTATCAACATATGTGATTTTGTTTTCATTATTTTTTATGTTTTTTTAGATATTTTGTTAATTAATTTTAATTGATATTGTTTATTTTGTATTTTTAAAAACACGAAATATTTAGATGTAATACGCCACATATGATTATATAACGTAAATGCAACTAATAGAAAGTATAACAAAAATAAATGGGTGGTAGATATATGAAGAAGTATCAAAAACTATAATTGTAATATTTTTATAGTTTATGTATAAGTAATTAGATTTATATGGAATAAAACAAGTTGATGATTTGTGGTTCATAATAAAAATATTTATTTTAAAAGATAAAGATATCTTATGAATCGTTATTGTTAAACTTAGACATATAGCGAATACATGAAAAATAAACTACATTTAGGTGTATCCAGAAAAATCAAGATTATTGGTGGTAAATGGAAAGGAAGGAATATACCAATCCTTCGGAATGCTAAGATACGACCAACTACTAATCGTATGCGTGAAATGTTATTCAGTTGGCTTAATCCTATTATTTCTAATGCGGTATGTTTAGATTGTTTTGCTGGAAGCGGCGCATTAGGTTTAGAATCATTATCTAGAGGGGCTAGTAAAGTAACTTTTTTAGATAATAATCGTATTTGTACCACTGCGTTGATGGAAGTCACGCAGTCTTTTTCAGCATATAACAGTGAGATAATATATACTGATTGTCGCTCTTGGTTACAACAATCAATTATGACTTATAATGTAATCTTTCTTGATCCTCCTTTTCAGGACAATATCATACCTGAGGTTATTTTTTTTATTAGAAACATGTAATCTATTGGAAAAAAAATCTTGGATTTATATAGAAACCTCTAAAAATAGAAATATTTTTAATGCTAGTATAATTCCAAATCATTGGGTTTTATATCGTGAAAAAATTACTCGGAATGTCATGTATTATCTTTTTCTGAGAAGATCATAGAATGTTTTAAATATGACAAAATACTAATAAAGACAAATTATTCCTAATGTCTTAACTATATAATTGAACACGATTTTATGAATCAAGAACCACATTGATTACGCCAAAATTTGTAAGAATCTATTAAACCGCGAGTTGAGCTGTCATGCTGTTTAGAGGTGATATTTTCATATTTTAATTCCGGTAAAATACTGTCAGCCAGTTGCTTTCCTAATTCCACCCCCCATTGATCAAAAGTATAAATATTAAAAATAATACCTTGTGTAAATATTTTATGTTCATATAAAGCAATCAAAGCTCCTAAAGTATAAGGGGTGATTTTTTTAACTAAAATAGAATTACTAGGATTATTTCCTTTACATAACTTACAAGGAGCGACATATTGTTCGTTTCTGTAATTTTTTTTAGATTTTATATATTTTTGAATTGATGTTGCATGTGTATTTCCGAAAGCTAACGCTTTAGTTTGAGCCAAAAAATTTGATATTAATTTTTCATGATGATCAGATATAGTGTTATGACTGATTGCTGGAGCTATAAAATCACATGGAACCATTTTAGTACCTTGATGAAGCAATTGATAAAATGAATGTTGTCCATTAGTCCCAGGTTCTCCCCATATAATAGGACCAGTTTGATATGTAGTAATAGGGCGTCCATTTCGATCTACACATTTTCCATTAGATTCCATATTTACTTGCTGCAAATATGCTGTGAAACGATGCATGTATTGATCATAGGGAAGAATGGCTTCAGTTTCTGATTGAAAGAAATTATTGTACCAGATACCAATAAGCGCTAAAATTACTGGCAGATTTTCATGTAACGGTGTGTTATGAAAATGCATATCCATATCATGAGCTCCGGTCAGTAATAATTCAAAATTACTAACTCCTAGCGATAGCATTATCGGTAAACCAATTGATGACCATAATGAATAACGTCCGCCTACCCAATCCCAAAGCTTAAACATATTGTCTGACGGATTAATACCAAATTTACGCACTTCTATAGTATTTGTAGATAATGCTATAAAATGCTTCGATATATGTTGTGCATTGGAAGAAACTTTACAAAACCAATTACGTGCGCTAAGCGCATTGGTCATAGTCTCTTGAGTGGTAAAAGTTTTTGATGCTATTACAAATAGTGTATTTTCTGGATTTAAATTTTTTAATGTTTCAAAAATATGTGTACCGTCAATATTAGAAACAAAATGCATGTTTAAATGGTTTTGATATGGTTTTAATGCTTCAGTGACCATATAGGGCCCAAGATTGGAACCTCCAATGCCTATATTAACAATATCTG
The DNA here is from genome assembly GCF_023585685.1 of Blochmannia endosymbiont of Camponotus sp. C-003. Taxonomy (NCBI): domain Bacteria; kingdom Pseudomonadati; phylum Pseudomonadota; class Gammaproteobacteria; order Enterobacterales; family Enterobacteriaceae; genus Candidatus Blochmanniella; species Blochmannia endosymbiont of Camponotus sp. C-003. The sequence goes on along the minus strand of NZ_CP097764.1, from coordinate 640,752 downwards.
TAATTATCTTATCTGTATAGCCTGTCCAACTACCTTGAATAACCCGATTACAAAATTGTTTCATTTTATTTAGTACTACATTTATTTGTGGCATTACGTTAAATCCATCTACTAAAATTGGTGTATTTTTTATGTTTCTTAGAGCTATATGTAGTACAGCACGATTTTCACTGCGATTAATTTTTTCACCACGAAACATATCTGAAATAGCTGCTATCAGATCACATTCAATAGCTAAGGATATTAGTTTCATGATAGTTTTGTTTGTAATTAAGTTTTTTGAATAATCTACTAAAATTTCATTGTTAAATGTTTTAGAGAAGCGACTGAACCTATATTTATCTTGATTGAACAAATCGATAATTGATGTGTCCTTCATATCGTCAAAATGACGTTTGAGATCTTGCCAGGATTTAGTATGACTAGGATTTATATTTTTCATGATTTATTTTCTTATGTTCTATTGTAAAAAGTAAGTGCATAAGAATTTAATTTAAAGTAAGCTATTCGGCGCAACATACTTTGTTGACGTTACTATATCTATTGAGTTGGGTAATGTATATAAAGAACTATATCATACCTTATGCATCATGTATAAATATGACGAAAAACTATTTATTTTTTTATAAATATAATACATATCTCCACACATATTTATATAAATTAAAGAGTTCTTGTCTATATATAAATATAATTTTTTAGTTAATTGATATCATCAATTTCATATAAAAGTTGAAATACGTAGTTATTTTACACTTATAGTAACAATAAGTACAAAACTGTAGTTTTGAATAAATTGTACGAGTGTGAAATATTTATAATTTTTTGAGCTTAGATTTTGTAAGTTGATTTTCTAAAAATAGAAAATATGATTTATTATTTATTCAATTTGTTCAAACAGAACTGAAATGTTTTGTGATATTTATGTTGTACACATAATGATTTAACCAATTGGCAAACAATAAATACGCGTGACTTCTCCAGTTGATCTTAGGCGCTAAATTAGGATTGTTTTGAGGAAAATAATGATCTGGTAGCATCGGACTTAATCCTAATTTTAAATCTCTATAATACTCTTGATGTAAAGTCATCGCATCATATTCTGGATGTCCAGTGATAAATATTAAACGCTTGTCTTGACTGATAAGTAAATATGCGCCTGCTTCATCAGATTCTGCTAAAATTTCTAAATCTGTATTCCGATAAATTACATCCTTAGGGAAATCCGAATAACGAGAATGAGGTGCTAAAAATATTTCATCAAATCCTTTGGTTAAAAGTGCATGTGAATTAATAGTATTATGCTGGTAAATTCCTACTAATTTATGTTGTCGAGTAAATTTAGGAAGATTGTATAGTATTTTTAAAGCTGCTTGTACTGCCCAACAAACAAATAATATTGAGTTAATATGCTCTTTTGCCCATAAAAATAATTGCTTAATTTGAGGCCAAAAGGTTATATCTTCAAAATCAATCAACCCTAAAGGAGCTCCGGTTACAATTAAACCATCGAAATTTTTATATTGGATATCTGGAAAACTGCAATAAAATTTATTTAGATGTTCGACAGGTGTGTGTTTGGGAACATGATTATCTATGCGTAATAATTGAATATCAACTTGTAAAGGAGAATTTGATAGTACGCGTAGGAATTGATTTTCTGTTTCAATTTTTTTTGGCATTAAATTAAGAATCAATACTTTTAAAGAATTTCGTTCTTTAAAAGTATTACATGATTTTTGCATAACAAAAATGTCTTCGTTCTGTAAAATTTTTATCGCAGGCAATTTTCTTAATACCCGAACTGGCATAGTGTTTGCGACCTTAATATGGATACATATGTGCTAAGTTTATTTGATTTGAGATTGTTTAATTACCTATATATATCACAAATTCCTATTTATTTCTTATAAAGATGAAATTTTAATCATAAAAATCGATTTTTTTATTTAACACATATTCAATACAATTTAAAAAATGAAAAATCATAGTTAAAGATTACTGATATCTGCGCTCGATATATTTAAGATAGTTAAAATGATTGTAATGATCAATCGCATATACGTATTATAGGCATGCATAAATATGCAAATTTTATTGCATATTAACCATTCCATTATCTATCTAAATTAAGTTCAATGCATTGATTTTATTATAGGCCTGAGTGGAATTGAACCACCGTCCTCACCCTTATCAGGGGTGCGCTCTAACCGCCTGAGCTACAAGCCTGTAATATCAATGATAAAATGTATCAATTTTTAAAATTTTTAATCATAACACATGAGATATATGTAAGTTTTGATTGCTTAACCGCTTTTTTTATTGAAAATGAAATGTATAGTTAAACTCACGTGTTTATTATTTACATAGTAAAAATACCACATCTTACGATAGCATAACTAGAAATATTAATTCAAGCGTTTCCATAGCTTTGTCATTGCAGTAAAATTAATAAATAATAACAATTGTTTCAAATTCTATTTTTGAATCTTATATACTATTACAATAATCTCACTAATATAATCCTAATTACCTACAGTAATCAGTATTACTTCAGATGTCCTCAATAAACAAGTGATTTAATCTATTTTTTTCATTGAATTTTTTAATTTTTCAAGTACAATTATAAAAATATTTGATCATTGAGGCGGATTGTTTTTAAGGATATAGAAGGATATAAAAAAGGTTCGTTTGGAGTTGTATGTTAGTAAGTATAATTAGGTATACGATTTTATTCTAAAAAGAAAAGTTTTTGGAATAGTTTTGGGGATTGTTGTTAACTGTGCAATGAGGTTGGCGTATGTTTTATTCTACTCACTTTGATGTTATTGTTGTGGGAGGAGGTCATTCTGGGACAGAGGCAGCTTTGGCTTCTGCTAGGATGCAATGTAATACGCTTTTGATTACTCACAATATCGATACTCTTGGTCAGATGTCTTGCAATCCGGCTATTGGTGGAGTAGGGAAAGGACATTTAGTCAAAGAAATTGATGCTATGGGTGGGGCGATGGCTTATGCTATAGATCAATCGGGAATTCAATTTAGAGTCCTTAATAGTAGTAAAGGCGCTGCTGCTAGAGCAACACGTGCTCAGGCAGATAAAATATTATATCGCCAAGCAATACGTAATCTTCTTGAGCATCAAGAATCTTTGTTGATTATTCAGGCGTCAGTAGAAGATCTAATAATTAATGGTAACAAGGTTGTTGGGGTAATTGCTCCAACAATAGGAATGAAATTTTTTGGTACGTCCGTGGTGTTAACAACAGGAACGTTTCTTAATGGTAAGATTCATATTGGGATGAATAATTTTAGAGGAGGGCGATCTGGAGATGCGGAGTCATCGTCGTTTTTATCAAAGAGGTTGAAAGAGTTATCTTTTCGGGTTAACCGGTTAAAAACAGGTACTTCTCCTCGCGTGCACACCAAAGGAATAAATTTTGGTTCTTTGAGAGCACAGTATAGCGATAGTCCCATCCCTGTTTTTTCATTTATAGGATCGGAACAACAACATCCTAAACAAGTGCCTTGTTTTATTACTCATACTAATAATAAAACACATGAAATAGTTAGATCGAATTTACATCAAAGTCCTATGCATGCAGGTTTAATCAAAGGAATATCGCCTCGTTATTGTCCATCTATAGAAGATAAAATAATCCGTTTTTCAGATCGTAGTGCTCATCAGATTTTTTTAGAACCTGAAGGTTTGACGACACCTGAAATATATCTTAATGGTATTTCTACCAGTTTACCATTTTGTGTGCAAATACAAATGATTAAATCAATTCAGGGATTAGAGAATGCTCATATAATTAGGCCAGGATATGCTATCGAATACGATTTTTTTGATCCTCGTGATTTAAAGTTAACATTAGAGAGTAAGTTTATTTCTGGGTTATTTTTGTCTGGTCAAATTAATGGAACTACTGGATATGAAGAGGCAGCTGCCCAAGGATTATTGGCTGGAATTAATGCAGCTAGATTTTTTCAAAATAAAGAAGGATGGTATCCTAGAAGAGATCAGGCGTATTTAGGAGTGCTCGTAGATGATTTATGTACACGTGGAACTAAAGAGCCTTATCGTATGTTTACTTCTCGTGCTGAATACCGTTTGTCTTTGCGTGAGGATAATGCTGATTTAAGATTGACTGAAATAGCGCAACAATTAGGTTTAATTGACGAAGCAAGATGGAGATCTTTTTGTTGCAAAAAAGAAAATATTGAAAAAGAACGTCAGAGATTGCGTAATACTTATATTTTTCCGTATAGTGTAGATGTTGCTCAGTTAAATAATTTTCTTACAACACCTTTAATACATGAAGTAAATGGTGAAGATCTATTAAGAAGACCAGAAATTAATTACATAAAGTTATCCCAACTAAGTACTTTTGGTCCATCTATATTGGATCATCAAGTATTCGAGCAAATTGAAATTCAAATAAAATATGAAGGCTATATTCGTCATCAACAAGAAGAAATAGCAAGACATATTTATAATGAAAATACATTATTACCGATTGATATAGATTTCAATCTTGTTACTGGATTATCTAAGGAAGTCATTGAAAAGCTCAATAATTATAAACCTTATTCTATTGGGCAAGCTTCTAGAATTTCTGGTATAACTCCTGCCGCTATTTCTAATTTATTGGTTTGGTTAAAAAAACACGGTTTGTTAAGTATAGACCATGTGAATTTTGTTAAATAATGGATTTTTATTATTGATATAAGTAATACTTGTTCATTACCGTGTGTTTGTTGTGGTTATTATGTAGAGGATAATGGGAGTGTAGAGTGTGACATGGTGATGTTTTTTCAACATTTCTATAGGATAAAGTAATGGTAGTAGATATACTACTAAGATAAGTTGGTTATATACGACATTAGTTTGTAGGTTCTATGTGGTTGTTTTTGGTATATGTTTAAATTTTGTGTCTTGAATTTGTTTAAAACAGAATTATACAAAATTTTTTAGTTATATGTAGCAGATTCATTATTTCGTAATTTTTAATGAATACACCTTAATTAATATTTATCAAAAATAAGTTACAGGATTATTTATGTCACATCAAACTTGTAGTTTGATTTTTTTTGTTTTATAAATTGTAGTGTGTCACATGAAAATTTATTAACTAATTCATAGTGTTATTATAATTCTTTTTTATTACATTAGTGTGGGTTTGTATAAAAACCAGTGTTCTTATTATTTTCTGATAGTATTTGATTTCATAATATTAATTGAAGGCTCTATTGTTTTTATTCGAATACAACATCATTTTTAAACATTATATAATGTATATAACTTTATTAAATATAGTATTCTTGTATATATAAGATATTGTAACCAATATTTTTTTTGAAAGGTAGACTATGTCAGGAATCAAAGGCACTTCCCAGGAATATATTGGACATCATTTATATCATCTACAATTTGATTTAAGTACTTTTTCGTTAGTAGGATCGGAAAACATTTCTTCATTCTGGGTATTAAATGTAGATTCGATGTTTTTTTCAATATTATTAGCTGTTTTATTTTTATTGATTTTCGGTCGTTTGGCTACAGTGGCAACTTATGAAGCACCCACAAAACTCCAAGTGTTTATCGAGTTAGTGATATTGTTTATTGATGACAACGTGAAAGACATGTTTCATGGAAAAAATAAACTAATTGCGCCGTTATCTATGACAGTTTTTGTTTGGATTTCTTTAATGAATGCTATGGATTTATTTCCTATAGACTTATTGCCTGTTATAGCTCAGTATATATTAGGATTGCCTGTTTTACGTGTTGTGCCATCTGCTGATGTAAATATTACTTCTTCGATAGCTTTAAATGTATTTGTACTTGTTGTGTATTACAATATCTATACTAATGGTGTTCGTGGTTTTTTTAAAGGACTAGTGTATCATCCATTTAACCATCCAACATGTATTCCTATTAATTTTATTCTTGAAGTTGTTGGTTTGATATCTAAACCGGTATCGCTTAGTCTTAGGTTATTTGGCAACATGTATGCTGGTGAGTTGATTTTTGTTTTGATATCTGGTTTATTGCCGTGGTGGGGGCAATGGATTTTAAATTTACCATGGGCTATTTTTCATATTTTAATTGTTATATTACAAGCTTTTATTTTTATGGTTTTAACGGTGATTTATTTATCTACAGCCCATGATCGGTGTTGAAATGAATAATATAATACAGAAGATGTAAAGAGGTTATTAATTATGGAACATTTAAATTTTGATATGTTGTATATAGCTGCAGCGATAATGATGGGATTAGCAGCAATAGGAGCAGCTATTGGTATTGGAATTTTAGGTAGTAAATTTTTGGAGGGAGCTGCGCGTCAACCGGATCTCATTCCTATTCTTCGTACTCAATTTTTTATTGTTATGGGATTAGTTGATGCGATACCGATGATTACTGTGGGTCTTGGTTTGTATGTGATGTTTTCTGCAGTTTAACAATTAAAATTAATGTGTGTATTTATTATATTGATTATCAGATATCAGGATTTGTGCCGTGAATCTTAATGCAACAATATTAGGTCAAACTATTTCATTTATTTTGTTTGTTTGGTTTTGTATGAGGTATGTATGGTATCCATTTATGTCTATTATTGAGAAACGTCAAAAAGAAATTTCTGATAATTTGGCTTCTGCTACTCATGCTAGAACAGAATCTGATCGTGTTAATGCTGAAGCTTTGATTTGTTTAAGACAGGCTCGGATAAAAGCTCAATACATTATAAACCAAGCAAATATATGTAAAATGCAGATAATTAATGAAGCTAAACATGAAGCCGAAAAGGAACAAAGTAGAATTTTGTCCCAAGCGAGAGAACAGATTCTTTATGAAAGAAAATGTGTTATTGATGAATTAAGAAAGCAAATTGGTAATCTTGTAATTGAGGGTATAGAGAAAATTATAGAACATTCTATAACTGAAATGATTGATACAGATCTTGTAAATAATATTATTAATACGTTGTCACATGAGGATTAAATGTCTAGTATGTTTGTAGTGGCTCGTACATATGCTCAAGCTATATTTGATATAGCTGTAGAACAAAAAGATATAAGCAAGTGGGAATCAGTTCTTGATTTATTTTCTAAGATTAGTGTGAATAGATTAGTACAATCTTTATTTGTTAGATGTTTAGAACCGAAAAGATTATCAGATATTTTTATTACTATTTGTGAAGATTATCAAAAAAAACAAATTGATGTTTTTGGTAGAAATATAATTTATATCATGGCAGAAAATCATCGTTTATTGTTGTTACCAATTGTGTGCAAAGAGTTTACTTATTTATGCGCTATGTATGCTCGTACTGTAGAAATAGAAATTGTTTCTGCTTGGCCTTTGAAGTATAGGCAACTAAAAAAAATTACTGATATAATGTCTAAACGTTTATCTAAAACAGTGAATGTAGTACACAAAGTAAATAAAGATATTCTGGCTGGTTTAATTATTCGTGTTGGAGATACTGTAATTGATGGCAGTATACGTGGACGTATTTTACGATTAAATAATATTCTACAATCTTAATATTTTAATGTTAGTTTTTAGGTACAAAAGATGATGCAATTAAATTCAAATGAAATTAGCAAATTAATTAAGCGACGTATTGCTCAATTTGATATAACGTGTGAGATTCGTAATGAAGGTACTATTACTTCCGTAGGTGATGGAATAGTTCGTATACATGGATTAACTGATGTTATGCAAGGTGAAATGATTGCTTTGCCATCAGATCAGTTTGCTGTAGCGTTGAATTTAGAACGTGATTCTGTCGGGGCTGTAGTTATGGGTTCATGTTTAAATTTGTCTGAAGGAATGGTGGCAAAATGTACAGGAAATATATTAAGAGTTCCTGTGGGAACAGCGTTGTTGGGGAGAGTAGTAAATGCATTAGGGGTCCCCGTGGATAATAAAGGAGCAATACAATGTTCTTCTTATTTGCCGGTAGAAGCCAGTGCGCCTAGTGTGATTGATCGAAAGTCGATAAATAAGCCTATTCAAACAGGATATAAATCTGTAGATTCTATGATACCTATTGGACGCGGTCAACGTGAATTAATTATAGGAGATCGTCAAACTGGAAAATCTGCATTAGCAATTGATACTATTATTAATCAACGTCATAGTGGGGTGAAATGTGTTTATGTTGCTATTGGTCAAAAAGCAACAACTGTAGCTAATGTTGTAAAAAAACTGGAAGAATATCATGCGTTGTCAAATACTATTGTGGTTCTTGCATCTGCTTCTGAATCAGTTGTATTGCAATATTTAGCTCCTTATGCCGGGTGTGCTATGGGAGAATATTTTAGAGATCATGGAGAAGATGCGTTGATTGTATATGATGATCTTTCCAAACAAGCAGTAGCTTATCGTCAAATTTCTCTATTGCTGCGGCGTCCTCCGGGACGTGAAGCATATCCAGGGGATATATTTTATTTGCATTCTCGTTTGTTAGAGCGAGCTTCTAAAGTTAGCTCTGATTATGTGGAGCGATGTACTCATGGAAAGGTCATAGGAAAAACTGGTTCGTTAACTGCAATACCTATCGTTGAAACTCAAGCTGGAGATGTTTCTTCTTTTATTCCAACTAATGTTATTTCTATCACTGATGGCCAGATTTTTTTAGAGTCTCATTTATTTAACTCAGGAATTCGTCCTGCAGTAAATCCAGGAATTTCAGTATCTCGAGTTGGAGGATCTGCTCAAACTAATATCATGAAAGTGTTGTCTGGGGGAATTCGTACTGCTTTAGCCCAATATCGTGAATTAGCTGCTTTTTCTCAATTTGCTTCAGAATTAGATGAGATTACTCAAAAACAATTGCAGCATGGTCAAAAAGTAACTGAATTATTAAAACAGAAACAATATGTACCTATGTCTGTTTCATGTCAATCCATTATTTTATTTGCAGCAGTGCATGGTTATTTAGAAGATGTTGAAGTTTCAAAGATAAATGATTTTGAGTCTGCATTAATATTATATATGATTCATACAGAAAAGGAGCTGATTAAAATCATTGATAATGATGGCGTATATAATATTAATGTCGAAAATAAATTTAAAAGTATACTTGAGACTTTTAAATCAAATCAATCTTGGTAAACGCAAACGAGTTACATGATGGAACAAAAATATGTCTGGTCCAAAAGAAATACGCGGGAAAATAAATAGTGTTCGTAACATACAGAAAATTGCCAAGGCCATGGAAATGATTTCTGTTGCTAAGATTCATAAAACACAGAGACGTATGTTAATAAGTAAGCCGTATGCAGAAACTATTCGTAAAGTAATTAATCATATTTCTTCAGGGACACTAGAATATAAACATTCTTATTTTTTAGAACGAAACATTCAATCTGTTGGTTATTGGGTAGTTTCTACAGATAGAGGGTTAACAGGAGGATTAAATATTAACTTATTTAGAACGTTATTATGCGATTTTAGCAAATGGAATAATACGGGAATAACGATTAGATTAGCTATTATTGGATCAAAAGCTGCTTCTTTTTTACGTTCTATAAAACAAACTCAAATAGTCAGCTGTGTCCATGGAATTGGAGATGCTCCTAAAATGTCAGCGTTAATTGGGTCTGTGAAAGTGATGTTGCAGTTGTATGATAGTAATCAGATAGATAGATTATATTTGGCATATAATACATTTGTTAATACTTTAACTCAAGTTCCTCAGATTTTACAGATTCTACCGATTATTCCCTCAAAAAACTCTATATTACAAACTAAATATTGGGATTATTTATATGAACCGGATTCTAAAATATTGTTAAATAGTTTATTACAAAGATATATTGAATCACAAGTTTATCAGGGAGTAGTAGAAAATTTAGCTAGCGAGCAATCTGCTCGAATGACGGCGATGAAGACAGCTTCGGATAATGGAGAAATTATTATTAATGATTTAAAGTTATTTTATAATAAAGCTAGACAAACTAAAATTACGGAAGAACTTACAGAAATTGTTGCAGGAGCTTCTGTGATATAAACTTAAAAGATAGTTAGAGGTGTAATTAATATGAGTTCTGGGAAAATTGTCCAGGTTATTGGAGCAGTAGTTGATGTTGCGTTTCATCAAGATGCGGTACCGACTGTATATCACGCTCTTGAAGTGTATGTTGATAATTTTAATAAAAAGTTAATATTAGAAGTAGCACAACAATTAGGTGGAGGTATAGTACGTTGCATTGCAATGGGTGGTACAGATGGGTTACGACGCGGGTTAGTAGTAGTCAATTTAAAACGTTTTATTGAAGTTCCAGTAGGTAAAGAAACTTTAGGTCGTGTAATGAATGTATTGGGTGAGCCGATTGACATGAAAGGACCAATTAATGAAAAAGAAAAGTGGTCTATTCATAGATCTGCTCCATTTTATTCTGAATTATCTACCAATCAAGAACTTTTAGTTACCGGTATTAAGGTAATTGATTTAATGTGCCCCTTTTCTAAAGGAGGAAAAATTGGTCTTTTTGGAGGGGCAGGGGTAGGAAAGACCGTAAATATGATGGAGCTTATTCGTAATATTGCTGTAGAACATTCTGGTTACTCAGTATTTGTTGGTGTCGGAGAGCGCACTCGTGAAGGTAATGATTTTTATAATGAAATGATAAACTCTGATGTTATTAATAAAGTTGCTTTGATATATGGTCAAATGAATGAACCACCTGGGAATAGGTTGCGCGTGGCTTTGAGTGGTCTTACTATAGCGGAAAAATTTAGAGATGAAGGACATGATGTATTGTTGTTTATAGATAATATATATCGTTATACTCTTGCTGGAACTGAAGTTTCTGCATTATTAGGACGTATTCCATCAGCAGTAGGATATCAATCAACATTGTCGGAAGAAATGGGTATTTTGCAGGAACGCATTACTTCTACAAAATTAGGATCAATTACTTCTGTGCAAGCAGTATATGTTCCTGCGGACGACCTTACAGATCCCTCTCCTGCTACTACTTTTTCTCATTTAGATGCAACTATAGTTTTAAGTCGTCAAATTGCTGCTCTTGGTATTTATCCTGCAGTAGATCCATTAGATTCTAATAGTCAACAATTAAATCCACTGATTGTGGGACAAGAACATTATGATGTGGCGAGTGATGTGAAATCTATCCTGCAACGTTATCAAGAACTGAAAGATATTATTACGATTTTAGGTATGGATGAATTATCAGAAGAAGATAAGTTAATCGTGTTACGTTCTAGAAAAATTCAACGGTTTTTATCGCAACCCTTTTTTGTTGCAGAAGTTTTTACTGGATTTTCTGGTACATATGTTGCTTTAAGAGATACTATTCAAGGATTTAAAGAAATCATAGAGGGAAAATATGATCATATTCCAGAGCAAGCATTTTATATGGTAGGAACTATAGAAGAGGCTATAGAAAAAAATAAAACGCTTTAAAATTTTTTTATTTTATTGATAAAAAGTAAAGGATATCAGAATGTCTGAGCACACGTATTACTTAACTGTTGTTTCTATCGAAAGAAAGATATTTTCTGGTATGGTGCATAAAATTCAAGTAACAGGTACTGAAGGTGAAATGGGTATTTTTCCCAGGCATACTCCATTACTTACATCGATTAAGCCAGGAATATTGCGTATAGTAAAATCATATGATCATGAAGAATATGTATATATATCTGGAGGTATACTTGAGGTTCAGAGAAATGTAGTGACGATATTGGCGGATACAGCCATTCGCGCGGAAGAGTTAGATGAAAAAAAAGCCATGGAAGCTAAATATGAAGCTGAAAAACATATTAAGAATTATCGCCATAACGCTGATAAAGATTATATAAAAATAGCTTCAGATATATCTAAAGCTATTGCAAAACTTAGATTAATGGAATTGACCAAAAAAAACAAGCATATGTAATCATATGATAATATAATACGAGTAGATACAATCAAAAGTAATAACCCAAAGAAATATATAAATTATGTCATATATTGATTTCAGCGCAATTATCCTTGCTGCCGGTAGAGGTAATAGAATGTTGTCTGATATACCAAAGGTATTGCACCAGATTGGCGGTAAGTTTATGTTGCAACATCTGATCGATTCTGTGATAAAGGTAGGTGTTAAGTCCATATATGTGGTGTATGGATACAAAGGAGAAATGATCAAAAAAAAAATTAATGCGGATCAGTATAAAATTCCTGTATATTGGATACTGCAGAATGAACTTATTGGGACCGGAGATGCTGTTCGGAGAGTGCTACCTATTTTCGGTGATAGAGAAGAAATTCTTGTGCTATATGGTGATGTTCCTTTTGTTTCTTATCAAACATTACGACAATTACATGCCATTAAATCCCAGTGTGATATAAGCATGTTAACTGCTACATTGCCTAATCCAAAAGGATATGGACGTATCATTCGAAATCAGGAAGGGAATGTTGTTGATATAATAGAACACAATGATATAATCAATGATGATCACAACAAAATTAAAGAAGTTAATACTGGCATTTTTATTGCTATTTCTGGGCATTTAAAGCATTGGTTAAGCGCATTAACAGCGCATAAGTTAAACAATGAATTCTATTTAACAGATATAGTGAAGATAGCCCATCAATCGGGTTACATCATACACACCATGTGTCCCGCGGATCTATTTGAAATAATGGGAGTAAATAGTAAATTAGATTTAGTTGATTTAGATAAACAATATCAACAAAGAAAAATACAATGTTTTTTATTGTCAGGGTTGATGATTGCTGATCCAAATAGATTTAATTTAAGAGGAAACTTAGTACATGGAAAAGATGTGTATATTGATATAAATGTGATCATTGAGGGACATGTTTCTTTGGGGAATAGAGTTAAAATAGGCGCAAGTTGTATATTGAAAGACACAGTGGTTGAAGATGATGTAGAAATATATCCGTTTTCAATTATTGAAAATACAAAAATAAGTCTTCAAAGTAAAGTTGGTCCATTTGTTCGGTTGAGACCAGGAACTGAATTAAAGAAAAAAAGTCATGTGGGAAATTTTGTAGAAATAAAGAATACTCAATTGGGCGAGAAATCTAAGGTCAAACACCTTAGTTATTTAGGTGATGCAAACATTGGTGATCAAGTAAATATCGGAGCTGGCACTATTATTTGCAATTATGACAGCATCAAGAAACATCATACTATTATTGGTGATGACGTTTTTATTGGAGCGGATAGTCAATTAATAGCTCCAATAACTATTGGAAAAAACGCAACTATTGGAGCCGGAACTACAGTAACTCGAGATGTACCTCCTGGGGAAACTATTATTAGTAGAATACGACAATTTTCTATTTTAAATTGGAAGAAGCGATCAAAAAAATAAGTGTTATTTTTTATTTATTAGTTATATCCGAACACAACATTCTAATTACAGATTTTCAAGGAAATTTATATTTGTAAAAAATATTTGAAAATTGATTATGCGCGTTTATCATGCATTATTTTCCAATACAAAATGTAGAAAATATTTTTTTTAGTAGATCGTCAGGAGTAAATTTTCCCAAAATTTTACTCAATTCCTTATGTGCTAATCTTAGATCTTCAGCGAAGAGTTCATTGATTGTCATAGCAGACAATAGTTGTGTTTGAGCAGACACAAGAAATTGAGAAGATTTTTCAAGCGCTTTTAAGTGACGTCTACGCGCGATAAAATTTCCTTGATTTTCAGAAAGATTATAAGAGTAATCTTTCTGGATTTTTAATTTTATATTATTGCTTAAATGTTCTTTTAATAAATTCGTTCCATCGTCAAATAAAGCTGATAATGTGATGATTGTATAATCATTGATCATATTGATTCCGATTGGATTATTAGTTAAATCGGATTTATTATGTATGATTGTAATCGGAGTTTTTTTATTTTTATAACACAATATTTTTTCTACATGTTGTAGTGTGATGCTATGTTCTGTATTTATGTGATCATTAGGATCAATTACCCATAATATATGATCTGCATTACTTAATTCTTCCCATGCACGTTTCATTCCAATTTGTTCTATTTCATTGTCACTGTTCTTTTGTAGTCCAGCAGTATCAGTGATATGGAATGTTATTCCATCTAACTGAATACATTCAGTTAATGTGTCTCGTGTGGTTCCAGATATCGTACTTGTAATTGCTCTATCAATTCCAATTAACGCATTAAATAAACTAGATTTTCCAGCGTTTGGTTTTCCAGCAATTACTATTTTTATTCCTTCACGGAGCAAAACACCATGACAGGTTGATTTATGCATTTGTTGTATATTGTTGATAATTTTTTTCAATTTGTTTTTAATATCTTCATATGAAATGATGCTAATTTCATCTTCTGAAAAGTCAATAGATGATTCGACGTACATGCGTAGATTAGTAAGTTGTTCTGATATTATATGTATTTTACGCGAAAACATTCCTTGTAAAGAATTTGATGCTGATTTTGCAGCTTGATATGAAGTAGCATCGATAATGTCAGCTATTGATTCTGCTTGAATGAGATCTATCTTATTATTTAAGAATGCTCGTTTAGTAAATTCCCCTGGGTGTGCTATTCGAATATCAGAGGATATTTTTAAAATACGTTCCAATAATATATCTAGAATTATTTGACCTCCGTGTCCATGAATCTCTAGTATGTTTTCTCCGGTAAAAGAATTTGGTTCAGGAAAAAACAAGGCTATTACTTTCTCTAGTATGGATCCATCTGTGTCTAAAAATGGTAAATATTCTGCTGTTCTGGGATGTGGTATTTTGCCTAATAATTTACCAGCAATTATAGGAACTGATTTTCCAGATATTCGTATAACTCCAATACCTCCACGTCCTGGAGGTGTGGAAATAGCAACCACTGTATCTGTTGTATAGTTCATTTTTATGTTATTTTAAGATATATGATAATGTGTAAGTATTTTTAATCTATAAATTTTTAAATATTTTTGTGAGTTGTTTTATTGTGTAATCCTTGTTTTTCTAATTCTCTATGAATCATGTATTGTTGAATGATGGTGATCATATTGCTCGCTATATAATATAATACTAAACCAGATGGGAACCAGAAAAAAAATATAGTAAAAATTATTAACATGATCGTCATCATTTTTTTTTGTATCGCATCACTAATTGTAGTAGGAGACATTTTTTGTATGAAAAACATACTAATTCCCATTAATATAGGCAATATATAATAAGGATCCGGAGCAGATAAATCATGAATCCAGAAAGCAAATTTAGCGTGTCTTAATTCTACGGAACCTGACAACATATAGTATAAAGCCAAAAATATTGGCATTTGAATTAATAAAGGCAAACATCCCCCTAACGGATTCACTTTTTCTGTTTTATATAACTCTATAGTTTTTTGATGATATTGATATTTATCGTGTTTATATGCCTCCTGTATTGCAGATAATTTGGGTTGTAGCATGCGTATTTTTGCCATAGAAGTATATTGCGCTTTGGTTAACGGATACATGGTTAGACGTATCACTAATGTTATTATAACAATAGATATACCCCAATTTTCTATGTAACTGTGAATAAAACTCAATAATTTAAACAATGGTTGAGAAATAAACCATAACCATCCGTAATCAATTACTAGTTCTAAATTTGGAGTTATTTCTTTCATTTTTTCTTGAATTTTTGGACCTATCCATAATATAGATTGGAATGTACCTGTTTCTCCTATTGGGAGGGATATTGAATCAGATTGAAAACCTATAGAAACACTATTGTTATCATGATATGTAGTATAAAATGTATTATTTCCTTGAGTAATGGGTATCCAAGCTGTCGCAAAATATTTTTGTGACATTGCTATCCAACCTTTAGAAGTATTAATGTTTAAGTTCATATTTTTTATATCTTTAAAGCTATATTTTTGATATTTTTTTTTATCAGTAGAGTATGCTGATCCTCGATAAGAGTATAAAGGAAAATTATCTCCGTCATTGTTGCTGTTATTGTGTGATTTTGGATAGTGTTCAGATTGTATGATATCGCCAAACAACTTAATTTTTAACGGAGAAGTGCTCATATTATTTACGGTGTAAAATAAATATATGAAGTAATCATTTCTATTGAAAATATAATTCTTAGTATATGTAATTCCATCGGAGGTGTAATGTGTTAGAGTTAACTGTAGTTTGTTTTTATTTTTTGGTATAAAGTATGTACTTTGATTAGTTTCGGTAGTATACAATAGTTTTTTTTTATTCGGAACATTTTCGTTTATTAGTCCGCTTGTTGTTTGATATGTAAATTCTTGTGAAGTACTTAATAAATGAAAAGGCTCCTTAGAATGTAAATTCTCTAAATAATTTAATAGATATGCTTCTTCAATATCTCCTCCATAAGTATTTATTTTGAGCGACAATACATCTGTTTTTACTGTAATCACAGGATTTGTATTATGAACATGTTTGATCTCATCATTATTTTCAGCACGAATCAATGGATATGTATTTGCATGTTGTATATCTATTTTATTAATGTTCGTTCTTTGGTGATATTCTGTTTGCCATGTTTGCCATAGTATAAACGACATAATTAAAAAAGCTATCACAAAGAAATTGCGTTGCGAATCCATATTGATTATGTCCTGAATATGTGAATATGAATAATATTTAAAATCTTTATCGCTATTTAATGTTAAAGGGTGACATCGCAAAACACGAATACATGTTATCCAAATACCTCGTAATACTCCAAATTTACGTATTGATTCTACCCCGTATTGAGAACATGTTTTTTGAAAACGACAATGATGGCCCAATATGGGACTAATACTGATTTGATATCCATGTATCAGCCATATTATGCTTTTTTCTATTAACACAAATAGTGGTGATACCATAATTGTTCGAGCTTTTGTATCAATGTTTTATTATTACAATGAATAATCTCTTTTGAACTAATAGTTAGAACAAAGTCTTTATCTAATAGGTTAGATTGATTTGTACGAAATGTTTCGCGCATATGTCTTTTTATTCTATTGCGTTCATGAGAACATTTAACATATTTTTTTGAGATAGATAACCCAATACGAGGATATCCTAATCGATTGGATCGACTGAACAAAGTGATTCCAATTGTTTTAACACGCTCTGGTTTTTGAAATACAAAAATAAACTGATTTAAAGTCAATAAACGTGCCCGTTTAGGTAGAAATTTTCTATTCATTTGGTTGCACACTAACTAATAAAATTTTAGTGAATGTTTATACAGACACAACCAATCGAACGCGTCCTTTGGATCTACGTCTGGATAATATTTTACGGCCTTGTCTTCTTGACATTCTTACTCTAAACCCGTGCGCTCTATTGCGTTTTAATATGGAAGGCTGAAAGGTGCGTTTCATATTTATATTCTTGTGTATTTACTTGATAATAATAATAAAATTATTTAATTGTGTTATTTAACTATTTTGCGTTGATAATTAACGCTTATACTATAGGATAGTATAGACGAAGTCAAAAATATTTAGAGTTTTGTTTTATTATTTTTAGTGATGATTGTTGATTTGGAATAATACTAATGAAGGTAATTATTTGTATGAACGTGTCGTTTATTTTTTTACACATCAATGTGTTTGCGTTTTGATATTTTACACACTATATTATTACGATATATTACTGAGTCTTTAATCAAAATAACATCACGCGTGATTATTTTGGAATATTGTTTTTAACAAGTTCAGTTATGGATGTTTCAATAGATAGAAAGTTGTTATATCGATCATTACAAAAGATTATGGGCATCCTTAGCGGACGCCCGAGGATCCCCATATTAACTCATGTATTATTAGAAGTCAATGATAATTGTTTGTGTATTACTGCTACAGATTTAGAAATAGAGATAACGGTTCGAATTATGTTACAAGATAAGTGTCCCATGGGATCCGTTACAGTACCAGGGCGTAAGTTTTTTGAAATTTGTCGCAGTTTATCCGAATCATCAAAAATTTCTATAGTATTAGAGGACAAAAAACTGATTATTTGTTCTGGATGTAGTAAATTTTATTTATCTACGTTTTCTTCGTCAGATTTTCCTAAATTAGAAAATTGGGATAGTAACTTACAATTAGTCATATCTCAAGATATTTTAAAAAAAATGATTGAATTAACCCAATTTTCTATGGGTCATCAAGATGTACGTTATTGTCTAAATGGTATGTTTTTTGAAACTAAGGAAAATGTTTTACGTATTGTTGCGACAGATGGACATCGCTTGGCAAGTTGCGAAATAACTATGGATTCATTGTTACCCGATCAATCAGTGATCATACCTCGAAAAGGAGTTATTGAAATCTTACGTTTGTTAAACGTCAGAGAAAAATTAGTTAATATTCGCACGAATAATAATAGTATTCGTATGGAGGCAGATGATTATACTTTTACTTCTAAGTTGATTGATGCTGTGTTTCCGAATTGTCATGATATTTTTGTAAAACGCCCAAAAAATGTTTTGGAAATAGAATGTGATCTTTTGAAGCAGGCTTTAAAACGTGCAGCTATTCTTGCAAATGAAAAACTTCGTATCATTCAATTTGCCTTAAGTACTAATCAATTAAAAATAACCGCGCATAATTTTGAACATGAAGCATCAGAAGAAATTTTAGACGTTTTATATTCAGGTCAGAATATGAAAATATCTTTTAATGTAGATTATTTGATCGATGTTCTTCAGGTAATGAATGCTTATTATGTGAGGTTTTATTTAACAAATGCAATATCTAGCGTGCAAATTGAGGGCACAGAGCAATGTTATGGAGCAACATATATCGTCATGCCAATTCGGATATAATAATGATTTACAGATTGTAACCTAACATGTATTTTAATGTTATGAAGTGTGATTTAGTTGATAGTGCGTAATCACAATAACACCAAAACGGATAAATTATCTAAGTGATTATACATTTCCAAATTAAAAATGGAATAATCAATATATTTTCTTTATATAAGTAAATCTTTGCTGCATGATCAAATGATTATGCATGCATGTGTGTGTTCATATTTATAAATATGATACTTCAGTTGTAGTTATTTTGGGTTATATATTTTTTGAAAAAATTTGTTTATATTATATGTGTATTTATACAGGAACAAGGTCATGTTGAGTGCTTATGATTCTTCAAGTATTAAGATCTTAAAAGGGTTAGACGCGGTACGAAAACGTCCTGGGATGTATATTGGAGATACTGATGATGGCACAGGATTGCACCACATGGTATTTGAAGTAGTAGATAATGCTATTGATGAAGCTATCTCGGGATATTGTCAGAAAATAGTAGTAATAATTCATCAGGATCATTCGGTTTCGGTACAGGATGATGGACGCGGTATTCCCACAGGTCTGCATGAAGAAGAGGGAATATCTGCAGCTGAAGTTATCATGACTATATTACATGCTGGAGGTAAATTTGACAATAGTAATTACAAAGTATCAGGAGGATTACATGGTGTTGGAGTGTCAGTAGTAAACGCATTGTCTGAGAGACTAGAATTAGTAATACAAAGAGATTTTAAAACCTACAAACAGGTGTATTGTGAAGGAAAACCGTTGTCACCTTTGGAAATTATAGGTGATAGTGAGCACAGCGGCACCACAGTACGTTTTTGGCCAAGTCTTAAAACGTTTACGGGTAAAACTGAGTTTCAATATGATATTTTAGCTAGGCGTTTTAGAGAGTTGTCATTTTTAAATTCTGGAATCGTAATTATTTTGCGTGATTGCCGTAATAATAAAGAAGAAAACTTTCATTGCTCAGGCGGAGTAAAATCTTTTATAAAGTATTTAAGTGTTAATAAAACACCAATTCATCCTAATATATTTTATTGCTTAGGCAATAAAGGAGAAATCAATATAGAGGTTGCATTACAATGGAATGATAACTTTCAGGAAAAGATATATTCTTTTACTAACAATATCCCTCAACGGGATGGAGGGACTCATTTATCAGGTTTAAGAGCAGCTATTACAAGAACAATGCATTTTTATATGGATAAAGAAGGATATAATAGAAAAGTTAAGGTTCTAACTATAGGAGATGATGCTCGAGAAGGGCTTGTTGCTGTATTATCTATTAAAATAGCAGATCCAAAATTTTCTTCGCAAACTAAAGATAAATTGGTGTCTTCGGAGGCGAAAACTGCCGTTGAGTCATTAGTTTATGAAAAATTAATAGAATTTTTTTTAGAAAACCCAATAGATTCTAAGAATATAATAAATAAAGTTATAGGAGCTGCCCGGGCTCGAGAAGCAGCGAGAAAAATTAGGGATTTGACACGTCGTAAGGGTTTGTCAGATTTTTCAATACTTCCAGGTAAGTTAGCCGATTGTCAGGAAAAAAATCCAGTTTATTCTGAACTATATTTGGTAGAAGGAGATTCTGCTGGTGGTTCTGCAAAACAAGGTAGAAATCGTAAAAATCAAGCAATATTGCCGCTTAAAGGCAAAATATTAAATGTAGAAAAAGCACGTTTCGATAAAATGTTAACTTCTCAAGAAGTGATGACGTTAATTACTGCTCTTGGATGCGGAATTGGTCCAAATGAATATAATCCAGATAAATTGAGATATCACAATATTATAGTTATGACGGATGCAGATGTTGATGGCGCACATATTCGGACTTTGTTGTTGACTTTTTTTTATCGGCAGATGCCAGAAATTATTGAAAGAGGCCATATATTTATTGCGCAACCTCCTTTGTATAAAGTTCAAAAAGGACGCCAAGAACGATATCTTAAAGATGAGGAAGCAATGAGTAGATATCAAATATCAATAGCAGTGGGAAGTTCTCGTTTCTATATTAATCCTGATACCCCTCCTTTAACAGGAAAAATATTAGAACAATTAGTTTTTGAATATTATTTAATACAAAAAATCATTGTTCGAATGGAGCATCGATTTCCCAAGATACTATTGAATAGATTAGTTTATCATTCAGTTTTATCTGAGGAACAATGTTGTTGTTACGAAAATGTTGAAATATGGGTGAGATCTTTAGTTGACTCATTGAGTGGTTTTGAAGAATATGGAAATAGTTATGATTTTATTATTTTAAAACGTCATGAGCATAAATATTTTGAACCGGTATTACGTATACGAACATACGGTATAAATATAGATTATGTATTAAGTATGGATTTTATTAAAAGTTATGAATATAAAAAATTGGTATCTTTTGGAATGAAAATGAATGCATTGTGTATTTCAGATGCATATATAGAATATGGGATATATCGTAAACGGGTCCATTCTTTTGATCAAGCAATGGAATGGCTTATGCAAGAATCTAAAAAGGGATTAATAATACAACGTTATAAAGGACTAGGTGAAATGAATCCAGATCAATTATGGGAAACAACTATGAATCCAAAAAACAGATGTATGTTACGTGTAACAATAAAAGATGCAATAGAAGCTGATCATTTATTTACTACACTTATGGGTGATTTAGTTGAACCAAGACGTGCATTTATTGAAAAGAATGCATTGAAAGCAACAAATGTAGATTACTAAATTGTAAATATTTTCATGTGAATTTGATGTAAAAATGGTTTTCCAGTTAATAGATTGTTATTATGTAATTATGTATTGATATTATAAGCACAAATAGTATTATAATATAGCTAATGATATTATAGTAGAAGATACAGTAATTAAATCTTATTATATTTGTACATTTGTTAAAGTTAGTCAATCACTTGATTAGGAGTGCTGTATATGCGTAATTTCGATTTTTCGCCGTTGTATGGTTCTGTCATTGGATTTGATAGATTAGTTAATTTTTTGGAGATCGGGCAAAGTAATGGAAGTTATCCACCTTATAATGTTGAATTAGTTAGTGAACACAAATATTGTATTTCTATTGTAGTAGCTGGTTTTACGAATAGTGAATTGGATATTACAATGCATGATAATATGTTAGTAGTTAAAGGGATACATATTGATTCCCATCAAAATTCTAAAAATTATTTGTATCAGGGTATTACTGAGCATGATTTTGAAAGAAAATTTCAATTAGCCGAACATATTCAAATAACAGGTGCAAATCTGGAGTATGGAATTCTTTACATACATTTGGAAAGAATATTACCAGATACATTAAAACCAAGGCGTATAGAAATTAAATAGTGATAAATTTAATTCTTAATGTAATGTAAGAATCAAACCGGGCTTTATTAATTAAATATACGGATAGAGTTCGGTTTGATTTTATAGTTTCCGATATTTAATCAATAAATTAGTTGATTATGTGAATGAGTTTAACACTAAAATATCAAATTATTTTTTTCGAACGTAATTCATTTTTTAAATAGGCATAAAAAATTGGAGCTGCTATTAGGCCTTCTAATCCGAATATTGATTCTAGCAAAATCATTGCAAGTATTAGTTCCCAAGGGTTAGCATTGATTTTATTTCCAACAATTTCGGCATTCAAAAAATATTCTAATTTGTGAATTAATATTAAATAAATAAGCATCATTAATCCAATGCTTAACGAGATAGATAAAGCAGCGATAGTAATCATAATATTGGAAATAAGATTACCAATGATTGGTAGCATACCCAAAACAAAAGTAATGATGATTAAAGTCTTTCCTAATGGTAAAGATTGTCCAATTAATGGTAATAAAACAAAAATTATAATGGATGTTAACAGTGTATTTACGGAAGAAATTTTAATTTGAGCAAAAACAATATTGCGAAATGCTCTAGAAAGATTATATATACGTTCTGATAATTGAATAATGAAAAATGTATCATGAGTATAATATTTTGTAGATTTAGAGCAAGATACTAAAATACCAACCACTACTCCTACTAGTAAGGTAATAAATCCGTGTAGAAAAGTGTGTCCCATATTTCGGATAAGAATTGAGTTTGATTCGATCCAAGTAAATATTTGATCTTTTAGTTCTTCGGTAGTATTTGGTAAAAAAGAAGGTAAAAAATCAGGAAGTCTTTTTTTAAAATCAGAAAAAATTCTATTAATTTCAATGGAAATACTAATTTTATTGATATCTTCTGTAAAAAAATTGGTGCAGTTAATAACTCCTATGACTATAACAATAGTTATGTTTATAACAATAAATGCTACTGAAATCCAACGAGCACG
Organism: Blochmannia endosymbiont of Camponotus sp. C-003; assembly: GCF_023585685.1. Taxonomy (NCBI): domain Bacteria; kingdom Pseudomonadati; phylum Pseudomonadota; class Gammaproteobacteria; order Enterobacterales; family Enterobacteriaceae; genus Candidatus Blochmanniella; species Blochmannia endosymbiont of Camponotus sp. C-003. The sequence goes on along the minus strand of NZ_CP097764.1, from coordinate 617,594 downwards.
ACTGATTCCAATAAATCGTTCAAAGTAAGATGCAAGAGATACTATAATTTCATAAGTTAAAAATCCAGAAAAAAAACAAGGAAATAAACCCAATGGTATTACGGTAATGATAAAAATAAACATTATTAGATAAGAAATTATTATGATCGGTGTTTCTTGAGAAATCATTTTATACCCTAATGCGTGTAGATTTCTGAAATATGTAATGTCTTATCAAGATTAAGAATAAAACTACATGTTCATAATATATGAATGTGAATTTTTATTTTGTTGTATAGCATATTTATAATGATCGATGTAGAATGAATTTGTTTTAAGCAACTGATTTAAAAATCATCTCATTATTATATATATGAATATATAATACCTAATATTAAATAGATATAAAAATATTAATATTGATGTTTTTGATGTCCTATATATATCAATATATATTGATTTTTAATTTAAGATGTTTTGCATTACATGATAGAAATTATTTTCTGTAATTATAACTTTAAGTTTTGTTATATTATAAATGTCATCAACAATAATGAAATGAATATTTATTGTTATAAGTAGATGTGCAATCAAAATGATTTTTTAAATAGATAAGATAAAATGTACGATAACAATGATACAAAAACCTTTCAAGGACTAATACGAACATTAGAAAGTTATTGGGAAAGTTATGGTTGTATTATAGTTCAACCATTAGATATAGAAGTTGGGGCCGCTACTTCGCATCCCATGACTTTTTTTAATGCTATTGGTCCAGAGCCTATTGCTCTCTCTTATGTTCAGGTATCTCGCCGGCCAATGGATAGTCGGTATGGTCAAAATCCCAATAGATTGCAACAATATTATCAGTTCCAAATAATTATAAAGCCTTCTCCAAAAAATATGCTGCAATTATATTTAGATTCTTTAAAAGAACTTGGATTAAATCATATAAAAAATGATATTTTTTTTGTTGAAGATAATTGGGAAAACCCTACGCTTGGGGCATGGGGATTAGGTTGGGAGGTTTGGTTGAATGGTATGGAAATAACACAAATTACTTATTTTCAACAAATGGGTGGATTAGAATGTAGACCTGTTACTGGAGAAATAACCTATGGTTTAGAACGTTTATCTTTATTCTTGCAAGGGGTCAATCGTGTTTATGATTTGATTTGGAGTCATAGTGTATTAGGACCTGTTACGTATGGAGATTTATTCTATCAAAATGAATTAGAACAATCAATTTATAATTGTGAACATACGGATATTAAATTTTTGTTTAAAATTTTTAGTCAATATGAAAATGAGATAAAATATTTGATTACTATGACGCAACCATTACTTATGCCCGCATATGAACGAGTTTTAAAAGCAATACATATTTTTAATTTATTAGATGCTAGGAAAGTAATTTCCATTACAGAAAGAAAAAATTATATTTTACGTATTCGTAAATTATCAAAAATGATAGCAGAATCTTACTATATATCTCGCAGAAAATTAGGATTTCCTATGTGTATAAAGAAATTATAATATAATGCAAGGATAATTTTATAATGAAAGTATATACTTTTTTAGTAGAGGTTGGTACTGAGTCGTTGCCATCTAAAATTTTAAAAAGATTAGGAAAAGATTTTTTTTATCAGATTGTTAATGAGTTTAAAAAAAGTAATTTTTTTTGTGATAAAGTGAAGTGGTTTGCATCTTCGTGTCGCTTAGCGGTAAAGGCTAATATAACAGTAAGAAGTGACTTCAATACTAATATAGAATGTGTTAATCAATCAGATACTAGTGATATGTATGATAAATGTATTAAAAATGCAGATACTCAAATTAATCATATAGTTAATAATATGAATGTCAAAAGTATTTTGCACACCGATAATTTTCAAAAAATATTGGCATACGATGAAAATATAGCAACGCATAAAAATTTAAAATATTTATTATGTAAAATAGTTAATTCCTCCTTAGAAAAATTAAATGATTATGAAATGATGCGTTGGAGCGATATAGATATTCCATTTGTTCGGCCCGTCCGTACTATGACTATATTGTTAGATACATATCTTGTTCCGGGTTGTTTTTTCGGTATAAAAACAGATCGAATATTATATGGTAATAGATGTATGGAAGAGAATAAAATTACTCTTGAACATGCAGATCATTATCCAGATATTTTGACTAAAGATGGTTGGGTAATAGCAGATTATGATGTACGTAAAAATATAATATGTTCAGAAATAGAAAAAGAGGCTAGAAAACTTGGGGGAATTGTAGATGCTCAGAGTGTAGAGAGTTTGTTAGAAGAAGTTACTTCTTTAGTAGAATGGCCTGTAATTCTTTCTGGTCAATTTAATAATAAATTTTTAGTATTACCATGTGAGGTAATACTTCATATTATGAAATACGATCAAAAGTATTTTCCTGTATACGATGTTACAGGTGGAGTTTTATTACCGTATTTTATTTTTGTATCAAATACGATTTCAGATAACTACGAACAAATTATTGCTGGACACGAAAATGTGATAACTCCACGTTTAATGGATGCAGAGTTTTTTTTAATGCAAGATAACAAATGTCGTTTAGAAGATTATATACCTAAATTAAATGCTGTTTTATTTCATAGCAGACTTGGTACTTTGCGTGATAAAAGTTGGCGTATAGAAACATTATCCGGATGGATAGCTGAAAAAATAGGTATAGATATAGAACAAACGAAACGCGCTGGGCGTTTGTGTAAGTGTGATTTGATGAGTAATATGGTATCTGAATTTCCTTCAACTCAAGGAACTATTGGTATGTATTATGCTCGTCGTGATGGTGAATTGGAAGAAATAGCATTAGCGCAAAAGGAACATTATCAACCTCGTTTTTCTGAAGATACATTACCTACCACTCATATTTCTTGTGTTATATCTATTGCAGATAAAATAGATACTATATCAGGTATATTTGGAGTTAAAGAATTACCAAAAGGAAACAGAGATCCGTTTGCTTTAAAGAGATCTGCAGTTGGAATTTTACGTATTCTTATATATAAAAAATTACCAATAAATTTATGTGATCTAATAAAAAAGTCAGTACAATTATATGGTTCTCAATTAATTAATGCGACAGCTATTAATGATATTTATGATTTTATGTATAATCGTTTGTTTTCGTGGTATTCTTTGAGAGGTTACAAATTAGATGTTATAAAATCAGTTTTAAGTATTAAATCTGATAGCATAGTAGATATCGATGACCGGATAAAAGCAGTCACTGATTTTTGTAGATTACAAAAAGAGAAGAATGTTAAATTGAATTTAATTTATAAACGCATATCTCATATGTTATTAAAACATCAGATATCTTATGATGATGTGCAATATTTTTTGTTAAAAAAGCCAGAAGAAATAAGTTTAGCCATGGAGGTAATTTCGATTGAAAAAAGACTGCAGGTATTGTGCGCACAACATCGTTATTATGATGCATTAATTGTTGTTGTAACGATATCAAATGCGGTGAATGCATTTTTTGATAATGTTATGATTATGGATGAAAATGAAGAGATAAGAATCAATCGATTAACTTTATTAAATAAAGTTAAAAATTTATTTTTGAAGGTGTCGGATATTTCTTTATTAAATGTTTAACTGTATATTTATGTGTGTATTTTTTAATTTCAGTTAGCTCGTTAATAATTTTTTACGAGCTAACTGAAATTATGATCAATGGTACTTCGTAAACTTGTTTGTGTTTAGAATGCCATCAAATTTGACATGTGTATATAAAACTCATATCTTTTAGTTTAATTAATAACTATTTTATACTTGATTGAATTGCTCGTGTACTTCATCCCAGTTCACTATACTCCAAAATGATCTAATATACTCTAATCGCCGATTTTGATATTTTAAGTAATAGGCATGTTCCCATACATCTAGACCAAGAATTGGGTGTCCATTTGTTCCGGAAATATCTGTTCCCATTAATGGGTTATCTTGATTAGCAGTAGATACTATAGATAAAATATTATTTTGTTTTATAAGCCATACCCAACCAGATCCAAAACGACTAATGGCGGTTTTTTCAAAATGATCTTTAAAAGAAGAGATACTTGAAAAGTTATATTCTATTGCATCTTTTAATGATCCTTGAAGTACAGTATTTTTTTTAAGATACTTCCAAAAAAGGCTATGATTGATATGTCCTCCGGCATTATTACGTAATATAGTTTTTTTGTGATTAGGTAAATGATTTAATTGTTTTATTAATTCTATAACAGATAGATTAGAAAATTCAGGTAAATCAATTAGCGCTGCATTAGCGTTATCAATGTATGCTTGGTGGTGTTTTGTATGATGAATCTCCATAGTTTTTTCATCAAAAAATGGCTCTAAAGCATCATATGAGTAAGTTAAAGAAGGTAATATAAAACTCATAATTAAAATTTCTCCATAATAATGTAAATAGTAAGACTATTAATTCTAAGCATAATTTAGATTATACATTTGTTAGATAATAATGTATACGAATAGATTATTTATTAATAAATGTATGCAAATTATTTATATTATTTAATATGATGTTTGTGTATATTTCAACTTTTGATAAAACATGATAAAATAAATATTTTAATTTAGATATCTGTTTAGTGGTATTCTTATTGATAAAATCGTATTAGTAAATTCTAAATTTTGTTGTGGTTGATTGTGTCAATAAAATCAGAATATTTATGTTGAATCGCGAGTTATATGCAACCATACTTATAACACGACGGTGAGTAGCGTAGTTTGGTTAGCGCAATACGTTCGGGACGTATAGGTCGAAGGTTCAAATCCTTCCTCACCGATATAAAATAATGATGTATTTTATTGAATTTTACGTAAATTGATAAACAGTAAAATGATTGTAAATGATGCGTCAATAAAGACCTATTTAATTAAATAAATAAGTTTACAGATAATATCTGGATGTATGTATAACCTGTTTATGTATATGATTTTAATACAACGTGAGATTTCAAAATTGGCTATACGATAGCTATAATTTTTTAAGGTTTGTTTTATGGATAATAATCCGTTGTTAAGCTATTCTATATTTCCTCCGTTTTCCTCTATTAAGGTAAGCCATATAAAAGAGGCTGTGCGAACAGTATTGACTCATTGTTATAATACGGTAGAGCAGATTGCATCTGAGAAACGTATTACTTGGGACACGTTATATTATCCGTTGATGATTGCAGAAAATGAGTTGCAACGCACTTGGTCTCCGATAACGCATTTAAATTCTGTGCAACATAATTTAGAATTACGTAAAGTTTATGAAGAAAGTTTACCACTTATTTCTGAATATAGAAATTGGGTCAATCAACATTATGGATTGTATAGATCGTATCAATTATTACGACATGGAGATGCTTATCAACAGTTAAGTTCAATACAAAAAAAAGTGTTAAATAATATTTTACGTAATTTTAAATTATCAGGAATTTATTTGTCTCCACAGAATAAAAAGATATATGCATATATAACCTCTAAATTATCCCGATTAAGTTCAAATTATGCCAATAATGTATTTGACGCAACGTTAGGTTGGAATAAGTTAGTTACTGAAAAAAAAATATTATCCGGAATACCAGATCATATATTAGAGATTGCTCGTGCAGCAGCACAAGTTCGTGGAAAAAAAGGATGGTTATTTACATTGCAATATCCTAGTTATTCTTCAGTTTTGTTATATTGTGATACCCGAGAACTGAGAGAAGAACTATATTGGGCTTTTAATACTCGTGCTTCTGATCAAGGACCTAATAGCGGAAAATGGGATAATACTTTGGTAATGGATGAAATTCTTGCATTACGCTATGAGTTAGCACAAATTTTGGGATTTAGTACTTATCTTGAAAAATCTTTAGCAAACAGAATGATACAAAGCCCAAAGCAAGTATTTGATTTTCTTATAAACCTATCCGACCAGATACGCCCTTACGAATATAAAGAATTTTTAGAAACACAAAATTTTGCTAAAAATAAATGTTCTTGTATATCTTTATATCCATGGGATGTTGCATATTATAGAGAGAAACAGAAACAGTATCTTTTTTCTATTAAAAATGAAGAACTACGTTATTATTTTACTGAAAAAACGGTACTTCATGGAATGTTTTCAGTAGTGAATCGCATTTATGGAATCATTATTAAAGAACGTTATAACATAGAGAAATGGCATTCTGATGTACGATTTTTTGATATTTTTGACGAAGAAAATGAGTGGATAGGAGGATTTTATTTAGATATATACCTTAGAAATGATAAGAGAGAGGGTGCTTGGATGGATGAGTTAGTGAGCATGATGTATCGGAATAATACTGCTAATCAAAAACCCATCGCATACTTAACTTGTAACTTTAATCGTTCAGAAAATCAAAAATCTTCATGTTTGCTGACGCATCATGATGTCATTACTTTATTTCATGAGTTTGGGCATGTACTACATCATATTATGACACGCATTGATATTCCAGAGATATCTGGAGTTAATGGGGTACCTTGGGATGTGGTAGAATTACCTAGTCAACTCATGGAAAAATTTTGCTGGGAACCTAATGTATTACAATTAATTTCCATGCATTGTCAAACACAAGAACCGTTACCTGATCATATAATAAATAACTTATTAAAAACAAAAACATACCAATCATCATCGTATCTTTTACGTCAAGTGATATATGGATTATTTGATTTACGAATACATCATGAATATATTCCGGGGGAAAAGAGGAGTGTATTAAAAATATTTAATGACGTAATAAAACAAATATCAACGTATCATTTTTCAATGGATTGGGATCGTTTTCCTCACTCTTTTTTACATACTTTTTCTAATGATTATTCTGCAGGGTATTATAGTTATTTATGGTCGGATATGTTGGCATCCAATGTTTGGTGTCGTTTTCAAGAATTAGGCATTCTTAATTCAAAAATAGGGAAATTGTTTCTTCATGATATTCTTGCGTTGGGGGGGTCCATTGACTTAAAAAAATGTCTTTCAAAATTTTGTAGTACACACACTATGACAGTAAAACCGATGCTAAGATATTATGGGTTCTCTGTTACTATTGATAATTCTATGTTAATAAAACGTGCATAATTTATTATATACACCATTTTAATTGTATGCAATTATTCTTAGATTAATCAGATAAATTGATGATAGAGGATGTTGTTTGGTTTTTTTGACAGATATCTTCAGTAGTTATGTGTAAGAAATCTAGAAGTTATTTATACTTTTTTGTTTTATATTTGAATGTATTTATGTAATAGTGTTAATGTAACCCAATAAAAACTTCCGCTTAATATAGTAGACACAGGTACAGTTAATGACCAAGTAATTAATATGTTTTTTATCGTCTTCCCTTGTACTCCCCATCCCCGAATTAGCATGCTCCCCGTAATGGATGAGGATAATACATGAGTAGTTGATACAGGCATTCCAACGTAACTTGCTGTGCCTATAGATATAGCTGTAGTTAATTGGGCTGATAAACCCTGCGCATAAGTCATCTCCTTTTTTCCTATTTTTTCCCCGATAGTAGTAGCAACTCGTTTCCACCCAATTACCGTACCTAAAGATAATGATAATGCAACAGCCAAAATGATCCAAGTTGGTGCGTATTCAATGGTGTTCAACAAATTTTTTTTTAAGTGTTTAAGGAAATTTTTATTTTCATACGAGGTTTCTGGGAGTACTATGATTTGATCTAAAACATCTACTACATAGATGAGTAATTGTCTCATTTGGGAACGTTGATCTACGTTTAATTGAGCATAATTATCCAAATTTTCAAGCAACAGTAAAGCGTTATTGATAATAGTAAGAGTTAATGATAAATCGTGGAAAATTTTTCTTAGTTGTATCTCTGTTTCTGAAGCAGATAGATATTTATTAAAATATGTTACGTTGTTATTTTTTATAAAAATTTGCGTAGAGTCTTTGATGGAAGGAACAATAACTTTTATTTGGTTTAATGCTATTGATATGGGCATAGATGTGATTTCTGATGGCATGATAGTTTTAAAATTATTATAGTGTTGAGTATAATATTTATAAACGTCATCCACGGCATTTCGAGTACGGGATATATCATGAGTACTAGCATGCATATTCAACATAAAGTTTGCTGGAGCTACTCCTATTAGCAGTAACATGATAAGACCAATTCCTTTTTGTCCATCGTTTGCGCCATGAGAAAAACTAACTCCAGCTGCAGATAAAATTAATATAATACGAGTCCATAATGATGGTTGAGGTTTTCCATATTCTTCTGCTTGTTGAGTTGGAGTGATATGAATGTTTTTATTTTTTTTGTTGCTGTTCCAGTATCTACATAATATTAACATAATTATTCTAGATAGCGTCAAACCTATTATTGGTGATATTATTAATGATAAAAAAATATTAATTAATTTTGGAATATTCAATCCTTGCACCATTGGACAGTGTGTAATAATTGCATGTGCTAATCCGATCCCAATTAATGTTCCGATTAGAGTGTGAGAACTAGAAGTAGGTAATCTGAAATACCATGTTCCAAGATTCCATAGTATCGCTGCAAATAATGTGGAAAAAATCATAGCTAAAATATGGTTAGTATTGGAATTCATAAAAAAATGAGTGGGAAGTAAATGGATAATTGTATATGCAACACTCAAACCACTTAGTGTTACGCCTAAGAAATTGAATATTCCTGACATTAACACCGCACTGTGAGAACGTAATGCGCAAGTGTAAATTACAGTGACTACAGAATTAGCAGTATCATGAAAACCATTAATAGCTTCATAAACACATACGAGAATCAATGCAAGAATCAACATAATGCTGATGTGTATTTCTAAGTTGAATAGAAAGTGTGACATAAGAAATACGCCATTATTAAAATGATAAAATTCGTATTATCTAAGAGAATCTATATAGAAAAAAAGAAAATTATATTTTTTTACGATGATCATATGTATACATGATATATTTCATTATTGTACGGTCATGTTGTTTGTAAAAATATTTCATGCTTGCTTCCTATTGTATATGACATAATATTTATTGGTTTGATAAATCGGCGATGGATACGATTGCGGTAATACGTAATTATTTCATGAAATATAAGTGAAATAAATATCCACAATGCCATTGTATATACTGTGATAACATTATCGATGATTGATATTGTTATTGGTAAAAAGTTACAATGATTATATTAATTACTAATTTTATGTCAAACGGGCTTTTTTTTATTAAAAAGTGCTATAATCTAGCACAGTTAATGCGCATTAATCAACCTATTGGGTTTTTTCTATTACTATGGCCTACTTTATGGGGGTTGTGGTTGTCACATCAAGGTATCCCCGATAAAGGGATTTTGATAGTGTTTGTTGTCGGCGTATTGTGTATGCGTTCTTCAGGTTGTATCATAAATGATTATGTTGATTACGATATTGATAGTCGTGTTCAACGTACTAAAATGCGTCCTTTATCATCTGGGAGGATCACAAAAAAGGAGGCATTAGTGGTATTAGTGATACTTCTTTTTATTGCATTCATATTGGTTCTAAGTTTTAATGTTATTACTATCTTGTTATCTGTAGTAGCATTGATATTGTCTTGGATATATCCTTATCTTAAAAGATACACCTATTTTCCTCAATTAATGTTAGGAATATTATTTAGTTGGCCTATTTTAATGACGTTTACCGCAATTAATAGTCCTGTAAATAGTACTGCTTGGTTATTGTTTCTGATGAACACTGTATGGACAGTGGTGTATGATACACAATATGCTATGATAGATCGAGAGGATGATATATGTGTGGGAGTAAAGTCATCTGCTGTGTTTTTTGGAGACATGGATAAATTTGCAATAGGAATGTTTCAGTTGTGTATTATATTTATATTGGGAATTATTGGATGGAAAGAACGATTTACTGTAGCATTTTATTTTTTTTCATTATTTGGTGTCATCGTATTATTTACGTGGCAACAAATATTGCTTAATAAAAGAAAACGAATGAAATATTTTCAGGCTTTTTTGAGTAATAATTATGTAGGTATGTTAGTGTTTATAGGTATTGCTTCAAGTTTCTATTAATTTACAGATAATAGATTTTATTTTTTAAGAATAAGAGTGTATAGAATAAGTGTATGTACAAAGTAGCCTTACGAGTTTATGTGGATTCTAAAGTATTAAAATTTTAATTTAAGTTGATATTAATATACGGCGCAATTATGGATAAATTGTTAGTTTTAATTGATTTTTATTATTATAATATTAAAAATTAATGACGTATATATAAAATATTTGTATTAATTTTAGTACATATATAAATAATTAGGGTTTGTAATGTGAGTGCAACTTAATATTGATACATTTGGGACATAATCCGTGTGCTTCAATAATATTATTAAACATAGTAAATCCTGTGATTTGAGCCATGTTTTGTAAAATTTCTTCGATTCCTTTTGTTGTTTGTTCGGTAACTTGTTTGCAACTTTTACAAATAAAGAAAGCAAAATTATGTGATAATTCAAAAAAATAGTGGCATAACATAAAACTATTAGTAGATTCAACACGATGAATAAATCCTTGTGCTAACAGAAAGTTTAAAGCGCGATAAATAGTAGAAGGTTTTGCGTGGGGTAACGAAGATTGTCGTAGTAAATCTAGTAAATCATAAGCACTTATAGCTCCGTTGTATTGGGATATCAATCGTAAGACCGCCAAGCGTTGCGGTGTTAAACGTACACATCGTTGTTCGCACAGTTTTTTAATTTGAGTTAATATTTTTTGGATATTAGTATTCATACTGTTCCTTAAATTATTGATGATATAGTTATGTTATTGTCAATATAGGAGGTATAAATCAACAGTTATTTGATATATCCCTGAAAAAAAGATGATACTAAAAAGTAATTATAGTACATATAAAAATGTAGATTTATTAATTAATTGTGTCTTTTACGTTTATAGCATATAGTTTGCAGTAAATGAATAATAAATAATATTGAAAGATGGTTACGCATAATGATTTTATTTTTTATCTATAAAAAGATGTTTATGTACTGTATGTTTATACTATCATCGATTAAACTGTAAGTATTTTCATATTATATTAGTAAAAATATTGTATTATTAGATACAAAATGTATTTTAATTTCATTTTTAATATTTTAAACAATCCCAGTATACATAGGTATGATATTTGTATATATCATTTTATGATTGGCATTAGTTTAGTTATTTTGGGTGTTACACAGGTATTTGTAATGGTGGAAATATGGTTTTCATGTTTACAAATTTAGATATTTCTTGTTAATAAAAATAAAAATTTATGCGGAGAAAATATTAAGACAATGCATGTTTCGCATGATCAACAAGTAAATAATGTAAAGATACCACCGTATTCATTAGAAGCTGAACAATCAGTATTGGGTGGTTTAATGTTAGATAATACTCAGTGGGAATATGTATCAGTACAAGTAAATTCTGATGATTTTTTTAATTATGCTCATCGAATTATTTTTAATGAAATGAAATGTTTGTTAGAAAGGAATAAACCTATTGATTTAATAACACTGTCGGAATCTTTAGAGATTCAAGGAAAATTAGAATTAGTGGGAGGATTTGCATATTTAGCAGAGTTGTCAAAGAATGTTCCTAGTGTCTCTAATGTAGTTGCATATGCCGATATAGTACGTGAACGTTCGGTAATACGCGCAATGATTGCGATAGCAAATAAAATTGCTGATGCCGGATATAATCCTCAAGGTCGAAGCAGTGACGAGCTATTAGATTTAGCTGAATCTCTCGTTTTTCAAATCTCAAATAGTAAAAGTAATCACAATATTAATCCACAAGGAATAGATCATATTTTAGAAAAAACAGTTGCTCATATTGAGAAGGTATGTAATAAACCGAAATATGGTGTTACTGGTGTTTCTAGCGGATATAAAGACTTGGATAAAAAAACTGATGGTTTACAAAAATCTGATCTTATTATTATTGCTGCTCGTCCTTCTATGGGAAAAACTGCTTTTGCTATGAATTTATGTGAACATGCCGCAATGACTGAGAAGAAACCAGTGTTGATATTTAGTTTAGAAATGCCTGGTGATCAAATTATAATGCGTATGTTAGCTTCATTGTCTCGAGTTGATCAAGTGCGTATTCGTACGGGGCGACTGAATAATGAAGACCGAGAAAGAATTACTAGTGCTATGGAACTTCTTTTGGAAAAACGTAATATATATATTGATGATTCTTCGTGTTTAACGCCTTCTGAAGTGCGTGGTCGTGCTCGTAGGTTGTGTCGTGAACATGATGGTTTGAGTTTGATTATGATTGATTATTTACAATTAATGAGAGTACCGTCTTTATCTAATAATCGTACATTAGAAATTTCAGAAATTTCTCGTTCGTTAAAAGCTTTAGCTAAAGAATTAAAAGTGCCAGTGATAGCAATCTCTCAGTTAAATAGAGGTTTAGAGCAGCGTACTGACAAGCATCCTATTAACTCAGATTTACGTGAATCTGGAGCAATTGAACAGGACGCCGATCTTATTTTATTTATTTATCGTGATGAAGTGTATCATGAAAATAGCGAAATGAAAGGGGTTGCTGAAATTATCCTAGGGAAACAACGAAACGGTCCCATTGGCACCATACGGTTGATGTTTAACGGACAATGGTCTCGATTTGATAACTATGTTGAATCTGGTCAATATTGATATTCTATTGGTGATGTGGATTTGTTGTAGATATTACTATATAAAGTAGTAACTTATGTATTTATTTTAAGCAAAGTTTTTAGTATTTGTTTTACAATAAATGATACATAATACATATATAAATATTATTGTTTAATTATGTTTTATACTGTAATAAACATAAAAAATAAAGTTAATTATGAATTAATAATTAATTATTATTATATGTTTCAGTATAAATGTGATTTTTAATTTTTTTCATGAAATTCATGCAATAATTTAAAATTTTTTACTAATACAGTGTCGTATCACTCGATAAAATACTGATTCTTAATATGATTCATTTTATTTTATGGAATTTTTTAGAAATATTAGTTAATAATATTGGTTTTGATTGAAGTATATTAATTATATTGTTTAATGCAATGGCAATCACATAGTTATTTGAATAGAAATGTTTTATATAAAAACCATACGATGTAATTAGCGGAGGCATTGTGGCTAACAGAGGAATTAATAAAGTTATTTTAATAGGGTATCTCGGTCAGGAACCGGAGATTCGTTATATGCCTAATGGTAATATGGTCACTAATATTTCAGTAGCTACTACTGAATCCTGGAAAGATAAACAAACGAATGAATTTAAAGAAAAAACTGAGTGGCATCGTGTAGTGTTATTTGGAAGATTAGCAGAAATTGCATCAGAATATTTGCATAAAGGTTCTCAGGTGTATATCGAAGGATCGTTAAAAACTAGAAAATGGCAAAATAAAAATGGACAAGATCGGTATGTTACTGAAATCATTGTTAATATCGGAGGAACAATGCAAATGTTGGGTAGCCGTCATGCAGGAGAAAACGTATCATTAGATGATCAGAACATAATGAATAACAGTGACGAATCTACATCGAATGATGTAGCTTCTAATGATTCGCCCGATGTTTCTTTCGATGAAGAGGATATTCCTTTTTGAACGAACTTGAATGCATTAAAATTGACTTTGGTCTGTTTTATTGTGTGAGATGTTGTTGTGTATGGGTTGGATTTTAGAATAGTTAGGCTCATGTTATATATTTATATATAGCCTATAAACATCAATATACATAGATTATGTTTTGTATTTTTAGTTATATCAACAGAAATTTCATATTGTTATCATGTTGTTTAAATTATATAAACTAATCAAATATGCATTTATATTTTTGCTATCATTCAATCAACTTGATCATATTAACGAGTGTTAAAGTGCTTCAAACAGAGTTATTACAAGAATTGCCATACATCTAGGATGTTATACAGTAAGTATATATACATATATGAATGGTACATTCAATACTATATTGAATATATTTAAATAATAAATCATAGTGTTTATATTGTTAAAGCAAATGTAAAAATATTTTGATTTCTTGTACGTAGTATATAACCAAAGGGTTATATACATATATAAATTCAATCATTTTGTTTAATGCATTATGCATTAATGCCATGCTTATATACAATATGAAGTAAATATAAAACTAATATTATATTCGTAGGTAAAATATTTATTTTTTTTTGATACGGTTGAGATTACGGCATGGAGATTTTTTTCACGATTCTTATTCTTACTTTAGCTGTCTCTATGTCAGGAGTTATAACGCGAATTTTGCCATTTCAAATGCCATTACCTTTAATGCAAATTGTATTAGGAGCTTTATTAGCTTGGCCTAGATTTGGATTACATGTAGATTTTAATCCTGAATTATTTTTGTTGCTTTTTATTCCCCCTTTATTATTTTCTGATGGTTGGAAAACTCCAATGCGTGAGTTTTTGCGTCATGGGGGAGAAATTGTTATATTGGCATTGGTATTGGTTATTATTACCGTGGTTGGTATTGGATATTTAATTCATTGGATGATACCAGAAATGCCTCTCGTAGCAGCATTAGCATTGGCAGCAGTTTTATCTCCAACTGATGCAGTAGCGCTTTCAGGCATTGTGGGGGAAGGACGTATTTCTAAAAAGATTATGGATATTCTTCAAGGAGAAGCTTTGATGAATGATGCATCAGGTTTGGTATCGCTCAAATTTGCTATTTCAGTAGCTATGGGTACTATGGTTTTTAGTGTAAGTGGAGCTTCTATAGAATTTATCAAAGTATCTATGGGTGGATTATTAGCAGGGGTAGCTGTTACTTGGGGATATAGTAAATCATTAAGGGTTATCACTCATTGGAGCGGTGGTGATCCTGCTACTCAAACAATATTGCTTTTATTATTGCCTTTTGCGGCATATTTGGTTGCTGAACATATTGGGGTATCTGGGATATTATCGTCAGTTGCTTCGGGAATGACTATTGGGCAATCAGGAATAATTCGCAATGCACCGTTAGCTATGCGTTTAAGAGGGAATAGTGTTTGGACGATGTTAGAATTTGTGTTTAATGGCATGGTATTTATTATGCTGGGATTGCAATTACCAGATATTTTATCAACCTCTATTTCACAAGCAGCAATGGATCCAACTATTAAAACATGGATGTTATTTGTATACGTAATTCTTATTTATTTCGCATTAATGATACTTAGATTTGGGTGGTTGTGGTTGATGAAAAACATAAGTTTATATTGTATGACTAAGCGTCCAATGGTATTTGGTGAATATAGTATACGAGAGATTTTAATTGCTTCTTTCGCTGGGGTACGTGGCGCTATTACATTAGCAGGAGTACTTTCAATACCACTTTTTTTGAGAGATGGATCAGTTTTTCCATTTCGTTATCAATTAGTTTTTATTGCCACTGGTGTTATTCTGTTTTCTTTACTATGTGGTGTAATTGTTCTTCCGTGGTTGTTGCAGGGAATTATAGTATCTGATAAATTATTACAACGAAAAGAGGAACGTATGGCACGAGCGATAGCAGCAGAAGTAGCTATTGAAAGTTTGTATAAACTGGAAGAACGGTTAATACATAGCCAAGAAGAAAATATTGATAGTCAAATTATTAATGAGGTAAGTGCGCGTGTTATAGGGAATTTACGTCGTCGTATAGATGGCAACAATGATGCGAATTCTATGTTAACTGAAGAATTAGAAAGACGGATGAGGTTGAATGCATTACGTGCTGAACGAGGAGAATATTATCATTTGCGCGCACAACAAAAAATTAGCAATGAAACATTAACTAAATTATTACGTGATTTAGATTTTTTGGAAGCTTTATTAGCAGGGCACGAATAATATCACTTATCTTAATAAAGATAATATTGTGATTTCGTGTAAAGATTATGGTAGTATTAAATACTAAAGAATTTAAAAAAAATTAAAAGTAACTGATATAAATATTGGTCATGTATGCTGTTGTGATAATCTCAATTATATAGTAAAATACGATGTTATTTTATTTTCAATGCAATTATATATTGTTATATGTTACGTGTTGACGTAACATATAATTTTTTTTGTTAAAAAATAATAATTTTTTGATGGATATTTCGTTATGAGATCGGTTGGTTTTAATTATGGGCGGTTTTGTCCTTTTGGCAGGTAGTTTGAAATTATTAGGGTCTCTCTATTTAAGATAGAGATAGGGTGTTGATGTTATATTGTGCTTAGTTGTAAGTTTTCATGAATAGTTAATACATAATTTTATGTATTAATTTGGTATATTACTCAATGCACATAAAAAAATATGTTGCGTTGAGTTTTGTTTTTTCAAGTAATTGTGTTTAATAAATCATTTATAATGGATATGCAGTGTTTTTGATATAAAGTTTAATCAATTTTTTGTGAATTGGTTTATGTTTGTGATTAGTAGTTTCTTTGTGTACGTTTGTGTTATTTCATGGGGATTCTGAGAAGAAAATTGTTTAAATTAATTGAATATGATTGATTCGGAATTGATGGTACAACAAACATGACTCATTTTAATTAAGGGAACTATGATGATTAAAAAGTTTAAAATTACCCTTGCTTGGAAAATTTTTTTTGCTTTAAACTTGGGTATTATTTTAGGAATTGTATTGCATAATCAAATAGAATTAAAAGATTGGATGATTACTACATTTTTGTCTCCAGCTGGAGAAATTTTTATCCGAATGATAAAGATGATCGTGGTTCCCATTGTAATGGCTACGTTGGTAGTTGGAATTGCTGGTATTGGAGATGCTAGAAAATTGGGCAGTATTGGTTTAAAGACTATCATTTATTTTGAGATTATTACAACACTTGCTATAGTGCTTGGTGTAGCTTTCGCTAATTTGATGCATCCTGGTTATGGAATTGATATGTCTCTTCTTTCGAAAACAGATATTTCAATGTATGAACAAACTACATCTGAAATACAATCCAATTTAGTGAACACTATGTTATCGTTGATTCCTTCGAATATTATTCATTCTATGGCTAAAGGAGATATGTTGCCAGTTATTTTTTTTTCAGTCATCTTTGGGCTCGGATTAGCTACGTTACCAGAAAAAACTAAAACTCCATTATTAGATATTTTTAATTCTATAGCGGATACTATGTTTGAAGTAACACATATCGTGATGCGGTATGCTCCTATCGGAGTGTTTGCTTTGATTTCAGTGACCGTTGCGACTTTTGGATTTAGCTCTTTATTACCCCTTACTAAACTTGTATTATTAGTTTATGGTGCTATTATTTTTTTTGCATTAGTAGTATTGGGTATAGTGGCACGTATATGCAATCTTAGAATTTGGAAATTAATTTGTATTTTAAAAGAAGAATTGATTTTATCTTTTTCTACTGCTAGCTCAGAGACTGTATTACCGCGTATCATAGAGAAAATGGAAGCTTATGGAGCCCCTTCAACTATCACTGGATTTGTGGTGCCTACTGGTTATTCTTTTAATTTAG